>JAPLEC010000384.1 GCA_026391515.1 Bacteroidia bacterium
AGGAAATCTATACCGGTCAGTAAATGGTACCGGTAAATTTGAAAAAGGAGCTAATCCTTTCCGGAAAATACAGGATACTGCAGACATATATATCAGGCATGTTGCTATTCTGCAGAGAAATAATACGCTGTATGTCTTTTATTCAAGGATTGGAGACACTCCTGAACATATTCAATATTCTAAAATACTGCTTTCTGCTGATTGGAATAAATGGGAATCAACAACTCCTGTTTCAGTTCTTGAACCACTTTTAGATTATGAAGGAGTCAAAAATCCTGTAAAAAAATCTGTTTCAGGCATTTCGAAAAAACCTGTCAGGGAACTAAGAGATCCGGCGATATTTGAAGAAAATGGGAAGATATATCTTATTTATTCAGTTGCGGGAGAATCAGGATTAGCAATTGCAGAATTAAGATTGAAAACCAGCAATTAATGGAATTATATAAAACTACATTAAATGTATTCACTCCTGGTAAATGTGGTCATTTTGTATGGCTTTTGTAATTAGTGCCGCATTTTTTAATCTTAAAATCAAAACGAGCTTTCATACAAAAATCTGTCATATATCCCACTCATAATCAGAGGGTCGTTGGTTCGATCCCATAAAAATCTCATGAATAATATTACATATTATATGTCATTTTGTTTTTGTCGTTAGTTCAGCTACTTCGTTGCCACCTTTAATCATGATTGTCTTAATGTTGCCGATTCCGGAAGCATAATATTTATGTTCCACCACATCTGGTTCAAGAGGTGTCCATTCTTCTGTCATAATACAATTATTAAATGTCCCATATGGTACTGTTACTGTTTCAGAAGTACTTATAATTTTCCCAAAATCTTCAGCTTCATTGAACAAGTATTCCTGCCGGTAAGGAATACCTAAAATAGGGGTTCCCGGCATTGCTATGCCAGGCTGAGCTCCATTAACACCGGTTTTCCATGTTCCCGCAGTACTTGATACTTCACCGTCTTCATATTCTTTTGTATCTTCTCCAAAATACCAGACATTACCATTTTTATCCTGGGCATACCAATCTAAAGTACTCTCCAGAATATCTCCTTTATCATTTTTAAGGACATCAGTCACAACGATACATTTAACCCCAATTATTCTCAATGTATCAGTTGTAACTGTGACTTCATTAACCTCATTCCCTTCATCAGTCTGTTCCTGGTAAGTGTATATAGTCCCTGGTACCAATGGCATAAATGGATTTGTAACAGAGTCAACAAAGTCAACCGGATTGATTATTGGTAAATAAAACTCATCCGGGATTCTTTCAATATCATCTTTTTTACATGAAAATAACAACCCAACTAGTAAAATGCTAATTGCTAAGTATTTTCCATTCATATTAGTGTTTTTTAGAGTTAAACTATTTATTATAAGTTACAAAGAAAAATCAATAGATATTCTCAAGTTTATCAGCCAGTTTAAATAAACTTACAAATTATAGTTTATTATCGTACTCCAGTTCTTTCTTCTTCTGGTTTCCAAATGTATACGTAAATCCGGCATAGATAACGCGTGAACTGCGTCTCCTTACAATTTTCTCATACAGTTCCGGTGTATCGACAAGAGATTTGCTTTTAAGCGAATTAAACACATCTGAAACTGTAACTATGAGTGCCAGTTTTCTTTTGAATAACTCCTGCTTAAATCCGGTATTTATGACAAATGAAGATAACTGCTTTCCCTGTGGTGTAAGAGTTTCGGCTACATAGCTGGAAGTGATCTGGAATACTGTGCTCTTTGACAAATTAATTCCTGCACTAAGATTTGCGCTCCATGCAATAATTGACTTCTTTTTACTGTAACCGAGATTTGAAGCATCAATAGTATTATAAAACGTGTTAGTACTCAGATTTATATTTGCGACGTCTCCGATTGCTGTTGAAAGAATCAGTTCCAGCCCTGCAGAATTGCTTTTTGTAAGGTTTTCACGTGTGGTAACCTTAATGGTGTCGTGAAGGAAACTTGTAATATCAGTCATTCCATTATAAGTGTAACGGTAATAAACTGTTGAAAGGAATGTTGTTTTATTCTTCTTGTACTGGTAACCAAATTCTACAGAATGAACATCGGCAGGCTTAAGATGAGGGTTTCCGATGCGCAGATTATATGGATCAGCATACTCAGGGAACGGATTCATCTCATCACCCTCAGGACGACGGATCCGGTGGCTGTAATTCAGCTGCAACTCATTTGCTTCGGATAGCTTGTAAGCGAGGTGCAATGAGGGATAAATCCTGAAGTAACTGTTTTTAACAACGGTATCAGTTGTAACCTGATTGGCATTTAAAAATGCCTGTTCTGCTCTAAGTCCTGCAAGAAAACCGAACTTTCCAAGTTCCATCTCATATGTTCCGTACAGTACATGTATGTATTCTTTATAAATAAACTGATTTGATTTCTCAGTATCTTTTATCCACTGACTCGTGAGCTGGTCATAAGATTCACCGAAGAAATTCATATCACTTTTTATCGACTCAAGTAAATACCCTGCTTCAATTTTAATATCCTCAGCAATCGGATTTACATACTCCACTGAGAACTGTGATTCGTTATCTCCCTGTTTAATAAGTGTATTATCATAAGTTGGTGACATAACAGGTATACGAAAAGTGTTTGTGTAATGGTTATCTTCCTGTTCTTTCGAAAATGAAGCTGTATAATCGACAGTAAGCTCATGATCTTCTTTTGCAAAAGAATGAGTATAATTAGCATTTAACTCCAGATCCTTTTCAAATTCCGGATCCTTGCGTGAACAATCGTAATCTTTTGTTATTGTAAGGTCAGTGCCCTGCCACAGATTTGCATCATTCGCATTACGAATAAAATCACGATAATTATAACTGCCTGTAACTCCAATTGTGTTATGACTGTTGATTTTATAATCAGCGCCTGTTTGAAAAATATGCGAAAGAGGTCGTGAATGGTCGCTGGAAATAATATGTGTATAAGTAACAGTATCCGTATTCAGTTTGAAATGTTCGCGATAATCATCGTTATATCTCAGGCGGTCATCCTGCCGGATGCTGTAGCTTCCGAAAACATTAATTTTGCCGGGATTGTAGTTTAATGAAAAGCTGCCGTTGTAACGTTTGTCATTCCCGGCATTCATAGATATCAGTCCATTCAATCCAAGGTTTTTATCTTTTTTAAGAACAATATTTATAATACCTGAGGTACCATCAGGTTTGTACTTGGCTGAGGGGTTGGTTATAATCTCAATCTTTTCAATTGAGCTCGCAGGCATTTGTTGAAGAACTGCTGCCCTGTTAGCACCCATCAGAGCCGAAGGTTTGCCGTTTATAAGGAACATAACGTTGCCTGAGCCCCTGAGACTGACATTGCCATCTATATCAACCTGAACTGATGGCACATTCTGGAGTAATTCGCTGACCGATCCGGTTTTACTCATAACATCCTGTCCCACATTAAAAGTTTTACGGTCTATCGAATTTACAAATGTTGATCGTTGTGCCGTAACTGAAACTTCTCCTAGAGCCGCCGTTGATTCAGCAATATATAATTTCCCGAGGTTCAGTTTACTTTGCTTCGAATTTAAGGTAAAAACAGGTGTTTCAATCTTATCGAAACCAATAAAACTATAAATTACTTTGTACTCACCAAATTCCAGTTTATCAAAAGTAAATTCCCCTTTCCTTCCCGTAACAGTGCCCATAAACCTTTTGCTGTAAGTATTGCTCCTGAAGATTACATTAGCAAACTCCAGAGGTTTGTTTGATGTTTTTTCGAATATGAAGCCAGATACGCTCCCCTGCCCCTGCTGCTGGGCGGAAAGGTTTGTAACACTTAACCATATAAAAATTAAAACAGTAAAAAATTTTGTAGTTTTAGTCATTTTATTAATAAACATTTTAAATTCACCGACAAAAGAAATAAATGATTCTGTAGAAATTTGGAATAAAAAATCCGGACCAGTAATCCGGATTTTTCGTTGAAATCTATGTCACTATTATTATTTTAATTCTTCTTTCTCTTGTTCTTCTTTTTCATTTTCTTCTTTTACTACACCTGCTTTTTTAATCACCTTCCCGGTATTGTCAATAACAACCTCAACGGATTTCTCACCATTTTTCAGGCCTATTTCAAAACCCTTGATCTCCGGTGTTTCATAAATCTCGATCAGGCTTTTTGTAAATCCTGCAAATTCAGTATTCAAAGTATTTAAGACTACTGCCGGAAGTTCTTTTTCAGTGATCACTGTTTCAGTACAGGTCCAGACGGGGGAAACGTCAAAGGATGCCGACATTTTCTTTCCGTTCATTGTGAATTCTGCTTCCCATTCGCTTTCTGACTCACTTCCCCATTTCACTTCTGTTGCTCCGGGGAATTTCTGATTAAAAGTAGTTAAAAATTTCTCCGGGACTTTTAATTCTTCCTTTTCACTTACTTCTTTTAATTCTCCCTTTTCATCGGCTTCTTTTAATTCTTCCCCTTCACCTTTTTCTTTTAATTCTTTCTTTTCACCGGCTTCGTCCGATTCATTTTCTTCTTTCTCTTTTTTCTCACTTACAGCTTCTTCTTTCTTCTTATCTGATGATTCTTTCTTTAAAACTGTCCCTTCAGTGCTGATAATAACTGTCATTTCTTTCTCTTTGTTTTTAAGTGCAATTTCAAATCCTTTCATTTCTGGATTTTCAATCGTTGAGCTTTCTCCAGTTTCAAATCCCGGGAACTCACTTTTCAAAGTATTTGTTACTGCTGATGGCAGCTCTTCAGCGCTGACTTCTGCTTCGGTTTCCAGCCATTTGCCGGTATTATCAAAACAGGCAGACATCTCTTTCCCGTTAATTATAAATTCAGCTTCCCACTCATTGGCTTCCTCAGAATCCCATTTAACAGCTTTGGCATCAGCGAATTTCTGAGAAAACTCCTTTTTGACATTTTCAGGAGGATTCTTTTGAGAGCATGATGAAAAAAAGATTATTGGAAATAATGCGATAAGAACAAAAAAGTTTTTCATATAATTTGATTTTTAGTTTTGCCGGCAAAAATAATATACAATTCTGTAAAGATTTTGTATTTAAAATCCAACTATGAATTTATGCTGACCATCCTCATATACATAATTGATCTTCCATCTGTTAAGAGTGCAGATCTCTTTAACAATAGACAAACCAAGCCCAAGGGATTCAGATGATTTATTGATTTTAAAAAATCTTTCAAAGAGTTTTGATGATGGAACAGGAAAAGGGACACCGGAATTTGAGATTTCCAGGTTATTCTTATTCAGTTTTATACTAATTATTCCTCTTGTAATACAATGTTTTACAGCATTCCCAACAAGATTTATAACCATTGATTCTGCAAGTAAAAAGTTTGTTTTAAGAAAACAATTCGGTTCAATCTCTTTTTTGAGAAAGAGTGACTTCACATTAATATGATCCTCAAATAATTTTACTTTTTCCTCGAGAAGTTCTGATAGATTTATTGCTCTTTTTTCCGGAAACTGATCATTGGCTATTTTAGCAAGCAGCAATAATGTCTGAGTAAGTTTTGAAATCCGCTGAACTGAAGAATAGGCAGATTTAATCAGCTCAGCCTGATCTTTCTTCAAATCCGGATATTGCATCATAGTCTCAAGCTTGGACTGGATAACTGCCAGGGGAGTCTGAATTTCATGAGATGCATCTTCCGTAAATCGCTTAAGTGACTGATAATCTGAAATTACCTTTGATGTCAGATTTTCCAGGGTTTTATTAAGTTCAATAAATTCGTCAATCTTCGTTTCATGCTGCAGTTTAAAGTCAGGCATATCCTGGGAAAATCCTTTGAGATTATCAAGAGTATTATAAAAGGGCTGCCAGAGTTTAAGGGAGAGTCTTTTATTAATAAAGTACAGGCCGATATTCAGAAGGACAAATACCACACCAATGGCAATTATAATCGTCATTAACAAATCACCCTTTTCCAGTAAAGTGTCCCTGACTACTACAAGGTACATATGCCCTTTTATTGGAACAACTGAACTGATTTGCCTGAACGGAATATTTTCTTCCTCATTAACATCAAAAATAAGAGTATCAATAGATATAACAGGCTGTTCCGTCTGACCTGGAACTTCTTGAACTTCCACAAACGGGTAAAAATGTGGAACAGAACCATCTTTTTCAATATTACTGATGACTGACATCCTGTCGGACATTAATTTTTCATTCAGTTGTTCTTCAAAAATGAACGATAGAACAAAATAGATTACTACACCGGAGACAATAAATGCTAAAGCTGAAATGAAAAAATAAGTTCTGCTGGTCTTTTTAAGAAGCCTCATCTGTCCGAAAATTTGTATCCCATACCATATATGTTATGAAGGTAGTTCCTTCCATGCTTTTGCCCGATCTTTTTCCGGAGGTTTTTGATATGGCTGTAGATGAAATCGAAATTATCAGCGTATGAAATGTCATTTCCCCACACATGCTCGGCAATAGATTCACGGGTGATCAATTTGTCTCTGTTGACCATGAAATAAAGTAGTATCTCGTACTCTTTTCGTGTGAGATCAATTTTTTCACCATTGACCGAAACTTCATTGGAATCTACATTTATTTTTATCTCATTAAATAATAATTCATTAGTCCCGTCAAAATGCCGTCTTCGTGCCAGTGATTTGATACGGGAATTTAATTCAGCAAGGTGAAATGGTTTGGAAATATAATCATCAGCGCCCATATCCAGCCCTTTGATCTTATCATCAAGTGAATTTTTTGCCGAAACAATCAACAGGCCGGCTTGTTTGTTCCTGTCCCTTATAATTTTTATAAGATCAAGACCGTTGCCGCCAGGCAGAGTCAAATCAAGTACAATTATATCATAATTATATGCAGATAAAGAATCTTCGGCTTCAAAATATGATAGAGCTGTTTCACAAAGGAATCCTTCCGATTCCAGATAATTCTTCATTGTCGCAAGCAGTTCCTGCTCATCTTCAATGATAAGTATCTTCATCGTTGTCAATTAAAAAGACAAAGATAAATTGTAATTCTGGATAAAATCTGACAGAGATTTATCCTTATATACTACTTTACAGGGGCCACATCCAGCACCATAAAAGTACCTGGCTTAACAGTAGGCCGGCTATTTGCATTCCCCGCAGATGGATTCGGAGCCTCATATTCTGCAGTCGACATGAATATATGATGCGTTTTCCTGTCTACAGTTATTGTTCTTGCACCGGGTAGAGTCGGAACATTTTCGAGAACTTTGAACTCATCAGGGCTGATTTCCTGGACCACTGTTAATGTACCTTCTCCATTTGAACTATAGGCGCGTTTCAATGCAGGATCAAAAGCAGCGCCGTCGCATCTGTCGCCAATAGGAAGTGAGGTTATAACTTTACCTGATAACGCATCCAGGATAACCATAAGCTTGTTGCTGCAAACAGTAAACAGGCGGTGATTTTTATTATCGAGTGCCATACCGCTGGCTTCTTCTCCGGGTGCAATACTCCATGTTTGTTCAACTTTATCTGTAGTTGAATTAATAACGGAAATTTCGCTTTTATCTTCAATATTCACATATACTTTGCCCTTACTGTCTGTGACAGAGTTTTCAGGCTTACCATCAAGTTTAATTGTTGCTATAACTTTGTTTGCTGTTCCA
>JAPLEC010000247.1 GCA_026391515.1 Bacteroidia bacterium
TGCATATAATAATTCACGGTTTTGTTTTTTGAAAATTACAAAACCGGCTCATGAACATTATATGCAAGTTTTGCTCTCCCTTCTCAAGCCTGCTTCCCGTCCATTTACCGGGATTGAAAAATCGCTCCGAAGCCTAACGGCATCTATTAAATTTTTATCCAGACAAATATCTTCTCACCCACTTAGACAATATTAAAATGATAGATTCTCAGTTAATAGTGAGACAATAACTAAACAGTCATCTTGACTTATTTCAAATGCAAATATTATTTGATAAATTTGATAAACAATACAATCTTGATAATATATTTTTCATATTTAAGATATTGACATAGTGATTTCTACATCGTTAGTTTGTATGTGACTGACGTGGCGAAAGCATGATTAAAAACATCCATACTTCTCCTCCTGTCGAGACAAAAAAAGAGAATCTTCTGTCCTGACGAGTAACAAAAATTGCTACGAAAGCCTAACACGGACAATAAAGTAAATAAGCTTGTCATGGTTTTTGCTTTTGCTCCTGCACCCAAGACAGATTTGTAACTTTTTATACCTCGACCGCTCCAGTGCTCACAACAAAATTTGTATTCGGGGATAAATATATGGCTCTCAACCAGCTTTGTACCGCGACACTCGTAATGCTCAACAAACATTGTACCTGGACTGCAAAAACGCATGCCATACCCTCCTCGCCACCGGGACAGTTTTCTGGCTAAAGTACCGGGATCAGTGCCCGGTGCTTGCGTCGGGTAACGCTTACTTACTTTATTGCCGGGCCGTTATGCGTCATGCGTGACAACTCCCATTACATATTTTGCAGTTTAAAAAATAATACTTATCTTTGCCGTTAGTAACGCAACACGTAGTATGATAATCTCTTTTGGATCCAAGAAGACTGAAAAAATCTGGAACGGTGACAGAGTTAAGAATCTACCAAATGACATACAACAAATTGGAAGACGAAAACTCAGAATGCTCAACAACTCTCAAAATTTGCTTGACTTGAGAATTCCACCCTCCAACAAACTTGAGAAACTATCGGGTAAATTGAGTGATTTCTACAGCATCCGGATCAATGACCAATGGAGAATTGTATTTAAATGGGATGACGGAAATGCAAATGAAGTAACGATTACTGATTATCATAAATAGAGAAAAAATGGAAAAACTATCAAATATTCACCCGGGAGAAATTCTCCTTGAAGAATTTCTCAAACCATTAAATATTTCTGCATACAGACTTTCAAAAGATCTTGGAATTCCCCAAACCAGGACCTCTGAAATTATTAAAGGGAACAGAAGTATTACGGCTGATACGGCCTTAAGACTAAGCTATTACTTTGGTAACTCCGCCAAATTCTGGCTTGGACTTCAGAATGACTTTGACCTTGAGGAAGAGAAAAAAACAAAAGCAGGTGATTTCAAACGAATAAAAAGAATAAAAGAACACGCTGCATAACATAAAGAAATAAAGCACGAACGCATAACACGGACAATAAAGGTAATTTGTTTGTCACGGTTTTTGCTTTTGCTCCTACTCCCAAGACAGACTTGTAACTGTTGATAAATCCGGACCGCACCAGTATATGCAACAAAATTTGTAACCAGTGATAGAACCTTTCTCGCATCAAACTTGTACCGCGACACTCATTTAGCTCAATCAAACTTATATCTGGACTGCAAAAACGCATGCCATACCCTCCTTGCACCGTGACAATTTCGCGGCTAAAGAACCTGGACAAGTGCCCGGTGCTTGCGTCGGGTAACACAA
>JAPLEC010000380.1 GCA_026391515.1 Bacteroidia bacterium
TGGCATCAATATATGTAAGGCTGGTAACTGGGATGAAGGTAAAGGATACAACTGCCGGTTTTAAATGTTACAAAAAAGAGGTTCTTGAAAATATTAAACCTGAACATATTAAATCGAGAGGTTACGGATTTCAGATCGAAATGAAATATATAGCCTGGAAACTTGGCTATAAGATCGTTGAAGTGCCGATAATTTTTACTGACAGGAAGCTTGGTTCATCGAAAATGTCGGGTGGTATCTTCAATGAAGCATTATGGGGTGTGCTGAGGATGAAGGTTAGAAGTATTTTTATTAAGTACAGGCGCATTAATAAGACGGCATAACGGCTCAGAGGCGCAGGGTTTCAAAGGCAAAATAATGTCCAGCATTTTAATACAGAACGCCAAAATAATAGATGAAGGTAAAATCTTCAAAGGCGATTTGCTTATTAAAGATGAACTCATTTCAGCAATAGGAGCACCGGGTCAGGTTAAAGTTCCGCCAGGATCAAAACAGATTGATGCCTCAGGATTGCTTCTAATTCCCGGAGTGATAGACGACCAGGTGCATTTCAGAGAACCCGGATTGACACATAAAGGAGATATTTTCAGTGAAACATGTGCGGCTGCTGCCGGGGGTATTACATCTTTTATGGATATGCCAAACACTGTGCCTCAAACAGTTACACTTGATGCACTAAACGATAAATATATTCTGGGGTCGGAAAAATCACTCATAAATTACTCGTTTTACATTGGAGCAACCAATGATAATCTTGAAGAGATTCTCAAGGCCGATCCATCGAAAGTGTGCGGAATAAAACTATTCATGGGATCATCTACCGGTAATATGCTGGTAGACAACGAAAATGCCTTGCGGGAGCTGTTTAAAAAAGCTGTTATTCCAATAACTGCACATTGTGAGGATGAACCGACTATCAGAAAGAACATTGACATTTTTCGTCAAAAATATGGAGAGGATGTTCCGGTAAGCATGCATCCTTTAATTCGCAGCCGTGAAGCATGTTTTAAATCTTCATCCCGGGCAATCAGCCTTGCAAGAGAATATAATACCCGTCTTCACATACTTCATCTTTCAACTGCAGATGAGATGAAGCTTTTCACCAGTGTATTACCTCTTGAACAAAAAAGAATAACAGGTGAAGTGTGCGTTCATCATCTTTGGTTTGATGACTCAAATTATAATGATCTTGGTTCAAAGATCAAATGGAACCCGGCTATAAAAACAAAATTCGACAGGGATGCCCTGGTTAAGGGGGTGATAAACAACCTTTTAGATGTGGTTGCAACCGATCATGCTCCACACACTGCCGAGGAAAAATCAAATACTTATTTTAAGTGCCCATCAGGAGGACCGCTTGTTCAACATTCTCTTGTTGCAATGCTCGAATTGTGGCACAGAAAGATTTTCAGCCTTGAAAAGATAGTTGAGAAGATGTGTCATAATCCTGCAATACTTTTTAATATCAAAGGAAGAGGATTTATCAGGGAGGGTTACAAAGCTGACCTTTGTCTTATTGATCCGGATAATCCATGGTGCGTTTCAAAAGAAAATATATTATATAAATGCGGCTGGTCGCCGTTTGAGGGTACAACTTTCCGTTCAAAAGTGGTTCAAACGATCGTGAATGGCACTACTATATATAATAAAGGTATATTTAACGAGGATTACCGGGGGCAAAGATTGCTGTTTGACAGATAAATGCGTGGTAGCCAAGGGGGATTGCTTCGTCGTCCCGAGTACTCGGGACTCCTCCACCTACTTATTAAACATTCAACAGTACTGTAAGCCATTTTATCTCGTATCTGCTGTCATTGCGAGCGCAGCGAAGCAATCCCCCTGACTACAAATCTGACAGCGCTTCTTGTCCGTTGTTCAAGCAGGATTTCGCGGTCTGCAGTAATCCTGGCAATTGCTTCCGGAGTATAATGACGGATTGAAAGCATCTCAACATTTTCGTTATAAAATGCTGAATATTCAGCTTTTAAATCGATAAGCAGCGATTCAACTTTCGGACGTTCATCATCAACACAAACATCTATACTTACAGCGCTGGCTTCAACAAGATTGACTTTGATCCCATGCATTATAAAAGTATGGAAGATCCTGCTGAGGTTATCGCTCATAACAAATGAAAAATCTTTCGGCAATATTGATATAAGGATCTGATTTTCTTTTTTTATGAAAACAGATATGATTTTCTTAAGAGTTGGTTCTGCAATAACCATTGTACCTTTTTCATCAGGGGCAAGAAATGATTTTACAAAAAGTGGGATATTTTTGTTTTGCAGAGGTTTAATAGTCTTAGGATGAATAACTTTTGCCCCTGAGAATGTCATTTCGACCGCTTCCCTGTACGACATTTCTTCAAGCTTGCAGGCATCGTTCAGCCATTTGGGATCAGCATTGAGAAGACCAGGAACATCTTTCCAGAAAATAACACATTCTGCATCAAGCATATTTGCAAGTATGGCAGCAGTATAATCTGATCCCTCCCTGCCGAGAGTTGTTGAATTTCCATCAGCTGTTCCTCCAATAAAGCCCTGCGTCAAATAAAGAGGAGTTTTCTTAAAATCAAATACAGCTTTAATCCGATCTGTACTTTCGCTCCATAATACATTGGCATCTCTGTATCTGTTGTCGGTTAGCAGGTTTTTCCTGATATCAATCCATTCTGCATTTAGGCCGGTTTTCCTTAGGTATCCGGCAATAATAATTGTTGACCAGATTTCACCAAAAGAGACAACCTGGTCATATTCAAAATCATATTCCGATTTCTTTTCTGATTGCAGGTATTCCTTAAGTTTTGTAAATGATTTGTCTATTTTGTTTCCGACTGAATTCCCTGAGGGGAACAGCTCTTCAACAACACCCGAGTGGTAGCTGTAGATATTCTCAAGATGCTCTTTATAGCTTTTTTCACCAGCAAGCCATAGTTTAAGGACCTTCTCAAGAGCGTTTGTCGTTTTTCCGAATGCGGAGACGACTATAACGAGGTTCTCCTTTTCCTGTGAAACTATTTTTGCAAGGTTTTTTATTCCTTCCGCACCTTTAACTGATGCACCTCCGAATTTAAAGACTTTCATAGACCAGAATTTGCAGTAAAATTATAATTTCAAAGTAAATACCCAATCAATTGAAATCTATATTATTTCTTCCTTATAAAACCGCAAAGGGCTCAAAGATTAAGCAAAGTACACAAAGAGTTACACTAAGAATTGGTAATTTAGTGTCCGAAATTGAAATTATCCGGGAGCTGGATGTATAGAATTATTTTATTAAGCTTAATAGCTTTACTGACTGCCTGCAGTAACGGACAGGATAAAATAAATACCGGTTCAACAGGCGAACTGATCTTCCAGTCGGGGTTTGAAGCCGATTCAAAAGTGATCAGCAAAAACGGCGATGCTGATATAACCGGTATTGACAGATCATTCCCTGATCATAACGACTGGGTACAGGACTTTGATAATCACCCGAATATAGGGAATTTCAATCTGCAGTACCAGGGCGGCGATTCAACGATGCGATATGCAAAAATTATTTCTGAACCCGGAAACCCGTCTAACCATGTTCTGCATTTCTGGCTCGATGCACCAAATGTCGAAGGAAAAAAAGGAAGGATCCAGGCAAATATTTATGGGAACAATGGTATTTATGAGTTTTATCAGTCCGTGCGAGTATATCTCCATGATGATTTTAACACTGTAAAAAAATTCCCGAAAAAGATCAGCTGGCTTACAATTGCTGAGTTCTGGAATAATATCACATGGAGCCAGAGTGTGCCTTACAGGTTCAGAATAACATTAGGCATCGGGAAGCCGGTCGAAAGTGAAAGTGATCTTTTTTTCATTCTTGATGCACAGGATTGCCAGCTTTTTGAAGATGGCGGACAAAAATATACCACCATCTGGTCAGAAACTAATACAAATGTTAAAGTTCCTGTAGGCATGTGGTTTACATTGGATTTGTATTATAAAGAAGGGAATAATGAAACAGGGAAATTTTATCTTGCAATGACTCCCCGGAATGGACAGAAACAAATAATTTTTGACCTGACCAGGATTACTTATAATACGGAAGATCCTCATCCTGATGGTGTTGGTGATTTTAATCCTATTAAGCTTTACACCTCAAAGGAATTAATAAACTTTATGAAAAGCCAGGGAAAAACTTTGCAGATCTATTGGGATGACTATAAACTATGGAAAAACAAGCAATCTTATTAAATACAGTTGCTGGTTCCTTGTTGCTTGTAGCTAGTTGGTGCTGATTAACAAGCAACCAGTAACTTCTAACTTAGGTCTACAAATTTAAACCATTAGTAAATGAATAGCTATAAAATCACAACTCTCAATGATTTCATAACCTTAAAGCAGAAAGATTTTCCTTTCGCCAAGGGTGAGCTTTCAAACCTCCTCAATCATATCGGGACGGCTGCAAAAATTGTCAATAAAAAAATTAACAAAGCTGGTCTTGTGGATATTATTGGCCGTTCAGGTGTGGTAAATATACAGGGTGAGAACCAGCAGAAGCTGGATAATTTTGCCGACAAGGTTTTTACTGATGCGCTTCGTACAAGCGGTGAGTGTTGCGGGATTGCCACTGAGGAAAACCAGAATGAGATTGTCTTTACTGAAAAATTTGCCAAAAAGGGTAAATATATTGTTTGCATGGATCCGCTTGATGGTTCGTCGAATATAGATTATAATGTTTCAGTTGGTTCAATATTTTCGATTTACCGCAGAATAACCCCCAGGGGAGAAAAAGTTAAAAATGAGGATTTCCTCCAGGAAGGCACGGAACAGGTTGCTGCAGGTTATGTGATATACGGATCTTCAACAATGCTTGTTTATTCTACCGGGAATGGAGTTAACGGTTTCACTCTCGATCCTTCGATTGGTGAATTTTGTCTTTCGCATCCTGATATTAAAACACCAGACGACGGCAAAATTTATTCTATTAATGAAGGAAATTATATCTTTTTTCATGAAGAAATAAAAAAGTATATCAAATATTGCCAGGAGAAGGATGAAGATTCAGGAAGACCATATACCTCAAGGTACATTGGATCACTGGTTTCCGATTTTCACAGGAACCTGCTTATGGGAGGTGTATTTTTATATCCGCAGAATAAGAAAGCACCAAAAGGTAAATTAAGACTTGTGTATGAGTGCAATCCGATCGCATTCATTGCGGAACAGGCTGGAGGAGCTGCATCTGACGGGAAAAAGAGAATATTGGCTATAAGACCAAAATCAATTCATCAGCGTTCACCTTTTTATGTCGGATCAAAAAATATGGTAAGAAAGATCGAAGATTTTATTGATGAAAGAAAAAGAAATAATTAGCCTCTTTGATAATCATCCCGTTCTTCCCAGGTTACTGAAAACAGTAAGCTCAGCTGAGACAGCAAGAATAAGAGCTGAAGGATTATCGGGATCATCAAAAGCAATAGTCATTGCAAAAATATTCCTTGAGACCCAGCTTACTCATGTTGTAATTGTCCCTGAAAAAGAGGATGCAGCCTATCTTTATAATGACCTGTTCTCGCTCACAGGAGAGGATTCTGTTTTCTTTTTTCCGTCAACATATAAGCGTTCTGTTCAGTATGAGCAAACTGAACCGGCAAATATTGTGCTCAGGACTGAAGTCCTGAATTATCTTGCCTCAGGTAAACGAAAAGGGATAATAGTAACTTATCCGGAATCGGTAATGGAGAAGGTGATTAACCGTAAAAACCTGAAAAAGAATACTTTCAATATAACGAAGGGAGACAAATTGTCGCTTGAATTTCTTGAAGAATTGCTTCACGAATATAATTTTGAAAGAGTTGATTTTGTTTATGAACCTGGTCAGTACGCTATAAGAGGAAGCATAGCTGATGTTTTTTCCTATTCTGCTGATCTTCCTTATCGCATAGATTTTTTCGGTGAAGAAGTAGATTCAATCAGAACCTTCAATATTGACGATCAGCTGTCGGTCAGCATTCAGAAACAGGTATCGCTGATACCGAATATCCAGGATATTTCCATAGAAGAAGTAACCGATTCATTTACAGATTTCCTGCCACCTTCCTCAGTAATATGGATTGAAGATGCCGTTTTTATCAAAGAAAAGATAAATAATATTTTTTATCAGATTGTTCAGAAGGAAGAATCTGAACAGGCGACCGGCAAAAAAAATCTGATAATGACCGGGAACCGGTTTATTAAGGAGTGTACAAAATTCAGGATTGCTGAATTTGGGAAAAAATGCTTGTTTGAATCACCAGCTCATTTTGTATTTCATACAGAACCGCAGCCAGTTTTCAATAAAAATTTTGAACTTCTTACTGAAAAACTCGTTTCAAATAATCTTAATGGATACATTACATATATCGTTTCAGAAAGCCAGTCACAGATCGACAGGCTAACGGATATCTTTGCAGAAATAAACCCTGGAGTACATTTCAATCCGCTGCTTATTAATCTTCACAGCGGGTTTACAGATCATCATCTTAAAATATCAGTATTTACTGACCATCAGATATTTGACCGGTATCATAAATTCAGAATACGCGGTTATTTTACCCGGAAAGAAAGCATATCTGTTAAAGAATTAACAGGACTTAACCCGGGAGATTATGTTGTTCATATCGATCATGGCATCGGTAAATTCGGCGGACTTGAGAAGATCGAGGTGAACGGGAAGATCCAGGAGGCTATAAAGCTGGTTTACAGAGATAACGATATACTTTATGTCGGAATACACTCCTTGCATCGGATTTCAAAATATAAAGGGAAAGACAACACCGAGCCGAAAATTTATAAGCTTGGTTCAGGTGCATGGCAGAAGCTGAAACAGAGCACAAAGAGCAGGGTAAAGGACATCGCAAAAGATCTTATTAAGCTTTATGCCAAAAGGATGGCTTCGGATGGGTTTCCCTTTTCACCTGATTCATATCTCCAGCGCGAGCTGGAATCGTCGTTTATCTATGAGGACACACCTGATCAGCTGACAGCAACTCAGTCAATAAAAGAAGATATGGAGGCACCTCATCCTATGGACCGGCTTGTTTGTGGTGACGTCGGCTTCGGAAAAACAGAAGTTGCTGTAAGGGCTGCTTTCAAATCAGCTTCCGACAGCAAACAAACAGCAATTTTAGTACCTACAACCATTCTGGCGCTGCAGCATTATAGGACATTTTCTGAGAGGCTGAAAGGATTTCCCTGCACAATTGAGTACCTGACCCGTCATAAAAAGCCTGCAGCACAGAAAAAAATCATATCGCAACTTGCTGATGGAAAGATAGATATCATAATCGGAACACATAAGCTTATTGGTCAGGAAGTAAAGTTTAAAGACCTGGGTCTGCTTATCATAGATGAGGAACAAAGATTCGGAGTTTCTGTAAAAGAAAAACTTAAGAAGCTAAAAACCAGTGTCGATACGCTTACTCTGACAGCCACTCCTATACCACGTACACTGCAATTCTCGCTAATGGGAGCCCGTGATCTGTCAATAATCAATACTCCTCCGCCAAACAGGATGCCTATTGTTACCGAATTACACGGATTTAATGAAGAGATAATTAAGGAAGGCATTGAGTACGAAGTCTCCAGAAACGGGCAGGTTTTTATTATTCATAACAGGGTTGAAAACATAAAAGAGATACAGGTAAAAATTCAACGAATCTGTCCTAATGTAAAAACTGCAATTGTCCATGGTAAAATGGATGGAAAATCAATTGAAAATGTAATGTTCGATTTTATCCAGGGCGATTACGATGTGCTTATTGCCACAACAATTATAGAATCAGGTCTGGATATCCCCAATGCAAATACAATTTTTATAAATGATGCCCATCACTTTGGGTTGGCGGAATTGCATCAGCTCAGGGGTCGTGTCGGTCGCTCCAATAAAAAAGCTTTCTGTTATCTGCTTGCCCCGCCGTTGAATACCCTTACTCATGAGGCACGCCGACGTCTCAAGGCTATTGAGGAGTTTTCAGAACTGGGAAGCGGTTTTAATCTGGCAATGCAGGACCTCGATATAAGAGGATCCGGAAATCTTCTCGGCGGAGAACAAAGCGGTTTCATTGCTGATATCGGATTTGAGACCTATCAGAGGATACTGAATGAAGCTATTATGGAATTAAGAGAAACAGAGCCTGCAGAGGCTTGTCAGGAATCTGAAACTGAGGAAAAGCGTAATAAAGAGCCATCCGGAAAATCATACGTTTCTGATTTTCAGATTGATACTGATTTAGAGATTATGTTTCCCGATGAATATATTTCAAATATTTCGGAAAGGATCAGATTGTACAAGGAGCTGAACGAAATAGAAAATGAAGATTCTTTAAAGTTATTTGAAAAGAGGCTTATTGATCGGTTTGGTCCGTTTCCTCTTTCTGCAGCTGCTCTTCTCGATATTGTCAGAATAAAATGGATTGCTGTCAGACTGGGCATTGAAAAAATACTGCTTAAAAACGATCTTCTTATTGCTAATTTCATTTCTGATCCTGATTCGGACTTTTACAGGAGCTCTTTGTTTGTGTCAATAATGAATTATGTAAACCGGCATCAGAGACAGATGGTTATAAAGCAGAAAGAGGCAAAGCTGAGTCTTACGGCAACAGATGTAAGATCTGTAAAAGCGGCTATCGTGGTTTTGAATGAGATGGTTACAGCAATTTAAAGAAGTGCCTAAAGTTTGGAGTGCCAATTCATTCCCCCCTCGAGAGCCTGTCCCGCGACAGCGGGAGGGGTTAGGGGGATGTTAACAGGGGTGGATTTAATCAAATTGACATCCCCCTGACCCTCCCGCTTCGCTAAAGCTACGCGGGACAAGCTCTTCAAAGGGGGAATTTTAACTTCTTTTCTTACCTTTGTACTATATATTCCATTATGAACCTGATATTTGACATTGGGAATACAGCCACGAAGGTGGCAATTTTTGATGGCCGGAAAAAGATTGTTTCTTTTCGTACAAAACAGTTCGGCTGGGAAAAAATGCATAAAATATGTTCGCCCTACGAACATAAAATTGACAAAGCAATAGTCTCTTCGGTAAGAGATACTCCCGAGTTCATCATTGATATTGCCACGTTTGGGATACCTTATGTACATGTCCTTTCATACAAGTCGAAGCTTCCTTTTAAAAATGAATATAAAACACCCGAAACACTCGGTCCCGACAGGATTGCAGCTGTAGCAGGTGCATATTATTTATTCCCCGGGAAAAAAGTTCTTATTATTGATGCAGGAAGTGCTGTTACGTATGATTATCTTGCTGGTAAAATTTATAAAGGGGGCAATATATCTCCGGGTTTAAGCATGAGATTCAGGGCTTTGCACAGATTTACTGGCAAGCTGCCTTTGGCTTCCACTACAGAAAAATTCTCCTCGCCTGGTAAGAATACTCTTGAGGCTATAACTGCCGGAGTTATCATTGGGTTGATTTATGAAATAAATGAGTATATTCGCACGTTTGAAAAAAAGTGTACCAATTTTAAAGTAATACTTACAGGCGGAG
>JAPLEC010000147.1 GCA_026391515.1 Bacteroidia bacterium
GTTCAGTAAATTTTTGCATGTAAAGAGTAGTTACCAAATACGTGTAGTTATCAATTTTATTTGGATTTTTATCGATTATGTTATTTATGGTGGTCAATGCGGAATTAAAATTCCCTGAAAATGTATAACATATTGGTATAACTGTTAAGGCAATACTGTCATTTTTATTCAGGTTATAAGATTGTTCAAATGCCAGACCTGCTTCAGTAAAATCATCCAGAGAAAAAAACGATGCGCCTAATATGCTGTATGCAGATGCACTATCCGGATTATTTTTCACATATTCCTTTGCAAGGTCTAAAGCCCTGGAAAAATTTTTATGAGCATCTTCCAGCATATATAATCTTTTATATATTGTACCAATGTCGAGATAAATTTTAGCGTCCCTGTAATTACCTTTGATTTTTTTCTCCAGTTCTTCGATGTGTCTTAAACTATCAGGTCTGTCAGGCTTTATGTATTTAGGATCATGGAAATCTTCCAAATTAATTTCGAAATTGAAATTCAAATCAATTGTTACAAAACAATTTCTTGCCACCTTGTCGAAAGAAATGTAGTCAGCTTCAGATAAAGGATGTTTTAGCGATACCTGCTGAGCTACAATAATTTTCTGGGAGAAAATAATGATGCAAAGAAGAAAGATGACTTTTTTCATAATAATTAGTTTCTCCTGTAGCTACTTGAATTTCTATTGCCAGAAGATTCTTTTACATTTCAGATTTACGCAGTCGCAGATCTCCCAGATAATCCACAAGCTTTCTTAAAAGATTATAGTAGAGTGCAATATAAAGCAGAACAGATACTAACCATATAACAATTATATCGAACCAGTAAGTATCAATTTCAAGATTGCCAATCATTTTAGCTGGTGCGTAGTAATGAGCACGCCCGAATTTTGAGGTACCATTTAAAAAACCTGGCATCCCTTTCATTACAATTTTGCCGGGTGTTATTAGTGTCATGTCACCAGGAGGGTTTAAGTCGAGAACAGTTAACTTTAGATTTTCATTTTCATATTCCGACTTGAGATTCCTGTATTCTTCTTTACCAACGGTCTTTTCCAGTGAATCTATAACTACATTTTTAAAATCTACTGTCGTCTTCATATGATTATTGAAATAACTCTTTAGAGTTCCAATATATGTTATCGCTGCTTCTTCTACATCAGGATTATATTCCTTTATATTTAATGCTGTCAGCCATTGGCCCGGTACTTTTTTCGTAATCTTCGATAATTCATTTATATGATAATTCAGCCTCGTGAAATTAGCTTCAACAAGATCTTTATAATCAGGACTATCCTTATATTTCAGACACTGGTTAAGATGCGTTCTTAATTCTTCAATAACGCTGACATAATTATTATTCTCGTTTATTAATACATCATAAACAAATAATGGTTTTTCATATTTGTTGTCCTTAAACTGTTTGACTGCAAGCGCTTCAAACGACCAGCGGGCAGTCATCAGATCTCCTATCACCGGAACATATTCGTGTTTAGTACTGGTTATATGAAGCTTGTCGAATTTCACAAGCACCCCGCTGAAAAGCAGTTGCGGAATAATAATAAAAGGTATAAGTATATAAATAGTTACAACCGAGTTAAAAGCAGATGAGATATTTAGGCCAAGTATGTTTGCAAAACATGATGTTGTAAACAATACCAGCCAGTAGCTTATTGTCATCCCTTTAATACCCAGAATCAGATTGCCAATCAGTGCAAAGAGCAGAGTCTGGATTGCCGATAAAATGAACATTATCAAAACCTTAGAATTCAGATAGCTGAACCAGCTCAGGTGAAGGAAAGATTCTCTCTTCAGGATTTTCCTGTCTTTTACGATCTCTTCAGAACTGCCCATAAGGCCGAAAAAGAGGGAAGTAATAATACACATGAACATATAAGCAGGTATGTTTTCATTTTCGCTGAAAGAATAAGTTCCCTGGCTGTTGAATCTGGTAAAATACGCAAGCAGGAATGCCAGAACAGGAGATCCCAGCAAGCTTATTAAAACATATTGTTTGTCAGCCAGTTTGGATAGAAGATCACGTGTAAAGAATATTTTTGACTGTTTGAGTAATCCCGGGATGCTGAAATTATTTTCAGGAAGTGTTTGTTTCTTAAAAATATCTTTTGAAGGTTTGCGATCAGATTTCTCACTGAATTTTTCAGCCCATTCTTTTGGGGAGATTTTTCTGATACGGGTTGCCCTGCCCTGCTCATTTACCACCTTAGCTTCAACAATCTGAAGTATCTGGTCGGTATCGACATTACCGCATTTAACACATTGATCCTCATCTGGATTGGCGTGCTTGCTTAGGGTCTTGAAATAAATTATTGCCTCGGTAGGATTACCAAAATAGACCTGATAACCGCCTCTATCGATAATCATGATCTTATCGAACATCTTGTAAATTTCAGAACCTGGCTGATGTATATTTATAATCACCAGCTTGCCTTTATAAGTCTGTTCCTTTAGCAGGTTCATAACAGCCTCAGAATCGACAGATGAGAGCCCGGAAGTCGGTTCATCAACAAACAGAATTGTCGGTTCACGAAGCAGCTCAAGCGCAATATTGACCCTTTTCCTTTGTCCTCCGCTAATAACTTTTTTAAGCGGACTGCCTACTTTCAGGTCCTTTATTTCATCAAGATCAAAATCAATAAGTGTTTTATTTACCACCTCAACTAATTCATTTTCAGGAAGATTGTTGAGGCACATTTTTGCATTGAAATAGATATTCTGAAAAACTGTAAGCTCTTCAATTAAAAGATCATCCTGTGGAACAAATCCTATAACTCCCTTAAGGTTTTCCTTTTCATTTTCATCATAAAGATTATAACCGTTTATCAGCACCTGCCCGTTTTGCGGTTGTAATGTTCCGTTGAGAATGCTTAACGTTGTTGATTTTCCAACACCGCTGCCACCCAGGATACCAATTAGTTGACCTGATTCCCCGTGAAAATCCAGATTATGAATGCCATTTTCACTATTCTTGAATTTCAGAGAAACATCGTTTGCATCGAGACTAATCTTGAATTTAAAGGTAGTTTCAGATATACGGCTGCTGATTTCAGAATAATACACTGTTTTAATACCAGCTCCCCGAATTGTTGAACCACGATCAAAAACATAAGTCTGACCTGTAGAAATATTCTGGCCGTTAAGGTAGAGATCCTCGTGGCCTTCATACCTTAATATATATGTATTCGTGCTGGAAATATAGAGGAAGGAGATAATCCCGATGAGGTGTTCGTTAAAGATATGTTTAATCTCCGGTGTTTCAGACTCTTTTATATTATCTATAACAAGCAGTTTGTTTTTCTCCTTCACATCCTTTGAATGATTCATTATGAAGCTTTTAATGTTCACGTATTCAATATCCGGAACATAAAAAGCATTGGCGACAGTCTGGAGGAAGTCAAGTTCATTCTCCGTAATCTCCTCACCTAACGAAATGAAGTCCATCAGCTGAATGAGCACATATATCTTCTGCTTCTGCTGAAGCTCTTCATTTATCTTTTCACAAATTGACAGGATCCTCATCGCATTAAGTGAAATGCGTTTCCTGTCTTTCATGCTTCCTTTAGTAATGCTTTCTGAATTATAGATTTTAAGGTATTCCTCAAAAATTCTCATATACCTCGTTACCAGTTCATTATTCAGCTGCCGCGCCAGGAACATTCTGACAATATTTTTTTCCCTGCTTGTAATGACGGTTTCATCATGAATATCACCTATTAATGCAAAGAGCTGTACAAGAGCATTTAAAATGGATTCACTCATATGTTATGTTTTTTGTAAGAAAATAAAGCAAAGCAGATTATTCATAGATAAATTCTAATATTAAGTTTATCTTTGTCTATACCAAATTAAGAATAAATAAGCATTTAGAAAAATTTTTTTACGACAGTAAAGCGAAGTGATTTATTTATTTACTTTGCACGAAATACTAATAACATGCCTGAAGCCGGAAATATTCTGGACTATTCTGGTCCGGTCGATTATACAATAATTGATAATATTTTAACTAACCTCAAGAAATCAAAGCAATTTATCACATTGCCCAAAATTTCTTCCAAAAGGGTTTATGTGGTAATTGTGGAGTGTCTTGAAAATATTGCAAAGCACTCTTTAAAGGATGCTCCGGCTCGCTTGGTTAAACAACCGTTTATTTCTGTTGACGAAAAGAATGATAAGATCGTCGTCAGATCAGGTAATCCGGTAAATGATGACAAGAAATGCAGGCTGACAAGGATTCTTGACAAATTAAATAGCCTGGGAAAAGAAGATCTGTCTGTTTTATATGAAAAAAGGATAAACAGGGAGTCGAAGCCGGAAGATAACGGAGCAGGGATTGGCTTTATAACAATGAAACTCAGATCGGGACAACCGTTCAGTTACAGTTTTACCACAATAGATGAGAACCTTTCAGATTTCGAATTACAAATATCAGTAAATAAGCATATTATGAGAAAGTTAATTATTGAACAGACGGCAAATTCGCCGAAAGTAATTTTTGATCCTGAAAAAAATTTCTTTGAAATTTCAGGTGAATCAAGGCCTTCCGACGTTGCTACCTTTTATAATGAGATTCTCACCTGGTTTGATGATTACTCATCATATCTGAAATCACAGCAGAGCAATGAGCCGGTAGTCATTAACATGGATTTTGATTATTTCAATTCATCCTCTGCAAAGTACATTCTGGATTTTTGCAAGCAGGTTGCAAATGTCAGGACAAAACGGGAAAATGTGATGGTAAAATGGCATTATGAAGAAGATGATATTGATATGCTTGAAGTAGGTAAGGAGATGTCGAAAATCGCCAAATTCCCCTTTGAATACGTACAGAAAGGATATTAATAAAAAATCTCAAAAGCTATTATTGGAATTTCTTATTAAGAAATCTGAAATATTATTACATTTTTATTCCCATAATCATAATATCGTCAATCTGATCATAATTGCCTTTCCATTCAAGGAACTTTTCTTCCAGAGCTTTCTTCTGTTCAGGCATTGTTAATGCATGGATATCAACCAGTAATTTCTTAAAGCTTTCTGATCTGAAGGTTTTCTTTTCTGTCCCTCCTAGCTGACTTACATATCCATCTGAAAATAAATATATTATATCACCTTTATTGAATAATATTTCTGTATTTGTGAATGACTGATCTTCCTGCTCATAAATACCGATGGGCATTGAGTCGCCTTTAAATTCCTGCAATTCATTTTCGCGGAAAATATATAAAGGACGGAAAGCACCGGAAAACTGCAGTTTATGCTTTTCCGGATCAACAACACATAAACCAATTTCCATCCCATCCCTGGTTTTGTCATTTTTGCCGGTCTGGTGAAGCGATTTGATCACCTGTCCGCTGAGCTGGTTTAATATCTCATTTGCCCTGATAGTCACAGCTTTACTAACAATCTCATTCAGGAATGTGACTCCAAGAATGCTCATGAACGCTCCGGGAACTCCATGGCCGGTACAGTCGGCCACGGCAATGATTGTTTTACCATCTTTATTTGTTACCCAGTAATAGTCGCCGCTTACAATATCTTTCGGCTTACTTAAGATAAAATATGATGGCAACAGGTTGTAAAGTTCTTCATCCTGAGGCAATAAAGCACTTTGTATCTTGCTTGCATATTGAATGCTCGATGTAATTTCCTGATTCTGAGACTCAATTTTCTTTGTGCGGTCAATTACCTTCTGCTCCAGGGTCTGGTTAGCTTCTTTCAAATCCTCTATTAGTTTCCTGTTTTGTTCCCTCAAACTATATGTTTCGAGTCCTTTATCAATATTTATTTTCAGCTCCTCCTTGCTCCATGGTTTGGTAATATAGCGGTAAACCCGGCCGGTATTTATTGCCTGAATGATCGCTTCAATATCGCTGAAACCAGTGAGTATCATACGGATACAGTCAGGGTAGTCGGGAATGATCTTTTCCAGGAACTGGATCCCGGTCATTTCGGGCATTCTCTGGTCTGTAATTATAATCTGTATGGGATATTTCTTCATTATCTCAAGCCCTTCCAGGCCTGACAGAGCAAGATGAACCTCATAATCGCGTCTGAATGCTGAATTAAAAACTGTAAGATTATCTTCTTCGTCGTCTACATAGAGAATCGGAGGAAGTGATTTTGGTTTGTCCATATTAGTATTTGTTTATAATTGAATTTGTGATGGCTATCATAGGTTGCAGGTTGCAGGTTGTAACTTGTAACCAGCAACATGTAACCAAAAATTATTTATTAAGTGTATTTATTACACTTTTACCTGTTTTACAGGAAGAACAATAATAAATTCCGTTCCTTTTCCTGGTTCACTTATATAGGTCATAGTCCCTTTGTGCTTTTCGATAATGCTTTGACTGATCGAAAGGCCCAATCCTGTTCCTTTGCCAACACCTTTTGTCGTAAAGAAGGGATCAAAAATTTTCTCCCTGATATTTTCCGGTATCCCCTGACCTGTATCCTTAATGGAAATCTTAATCAAACTATCTGATAATGATGTACTTATTGTAATTGATCCTTTGTCGTCAATTGCATCAACAGCATTGGAAAGAAGATTCATAAACACCTGGTTAAGCTGACCGGGATAACATTCAATATGTGGAATATCGCCGTAATTTTTGATAACCTCAATCCGGTTCTTGTACTTATTATGAAGAAGAATCAGTGTTGAATCGAGACCTTCATGTAAATCAGCCATCTTAAGAATATCTTCGTCCAGGCGCGAGAATGTGCGAAGACCCCTGACAATATCAGTCGTTCGATTTGTTCCGTTCTTTATACTCTCAATAAGCTTGTTGATCTCCCTTAATGCTTCCTTATATTCCACCTTTTGTTTAAGATTTTCAATCTCATGTAGTTTTTCAGTCACATTGTCGGCAGTAATTTTGTGATATATATCAAGAACCTGCCTTATTTCTTCCAGGTTAGTTGTAAGAGAATCAACGCCGGCACTTATGAAATTCACAGGATTATTGATCTCATGTGCAATTCCTGCCACAAGCTGACCCAGAGATGCCATTTTTTCTGATTGAACAAGCTGAGTCTGAGCTTGTTTCAGATCTTCAAGAGTTTTACGAAGTTCTTTGTTTATCACTTCAATCTCCTGTTTTTGCTGCATCACCTGTGCAGTTCTTTCCTGGACCTTCATATCAAGAAATCTTTTGGCGTCAAAGTTCTGAAGCATAGCGCTCATCTGCTGGGTGAAGACCATAAAAGATGGAGTCAATTCCTCAGTTATCTCATCATAATAAGCTCTCTTTTCGGATGAGACACCTCCGGTGAGCATCCCATGAAGATTCCCATCCTCATCATAATAAGGAGAAAGGATTATCTTGAATAATCCGGTTTTGCCGAATGGGCCTGATTCCGGCTCTACTTTTTCTATGATAACTTTACCTTTTTTTAAAAACCCTTTGTCGGATATCCAATCACTGTCAAGCTGACATTCTTTATAAGCTTCATCATCGTGTCCGAAAGAGGATTGAACATTAAGGACATTCTGGTTTTTATCATAAACGAAGAATGCGCTGCACTCAACTTCAAAAGTCTCGACGACGGATTCGACAGTAATGTTTGCGAACTCTTCAAGGCTCTCTGCATTGATAGCTCTCTGGCTGTAGCTCTGGATTGATTTGAACCGCGAGAGATCCCTGTCGAGTTTGCTTCTTGCATCGACAAGGTCCTGTTCGACTTTCAGGAAACGGATGATCTGCGCCTGGAAATCGTCGCATTTGGTTTTTAACTCGTCGTATGTTGGTTTGTTGTCCATGTTAAACATTAGGATGAGTATTTTTATTTGTCCGGAGTCCGAAGTTTTCTTACTTCCGTCTTCGGTCTTCCGTCTTCGGTCTTCCGTCTAAAGACTAATTTACCTATAAATCACAAATAATGAAGAAGATATCTGCTGGAACCATGCTTCTCCTCCAAGCATTACATATTCGCCTCCTGAATAGAAACCGAGCCAGGGAATATCTTCTCCCCTGCATATTGGAGCCTGCATATGATTGGTTATTTCATCTTTTAAAATACGGTCGAGGCTGAATTTTCCACGTAAGACACAATCAGTCTGAAATACTGCCACCGGCTTTTTTCCCTGCAGTTCATCCATAATCTTTTTAACCATCAGATCTACCCCGTCAAACATCATTTTTTCATCTCTTTTTGTCAGATATAGTTTCATCCCTTTGGGGCATTCTATTGGCAATAAAATACTGCTATCATCAAACTTACCCATGATTACAGAAATAAGAAATCTGCTCTCATTCTCCTTCCTTAATTTTTCAGGAATCTCCCGTGCAAATCCGGAAATAGGCAACAATTGCATGGCAGTATATGTCTCAGGTACTCCAAGTGTTTTTGTAATCACATCCCATGCGGGTTTCCCGTTAAATTCATTTATGATGTTAGCATTAGATCTGGTTACTTCCAAAGGCACGCCTTCCAATACATCAAATCCATGACTGGCATGATTTATAGATTTCAGAGTTGGATCGGAATAACCAACCATAACAGCACCTCCTTCAAGTACTTCTTCATCAAAAAACTGATAACTGACAGGTGCCAGATTAGTTGCCTTCAAATTAGCCAGAGATGTCATTGCAAGACCTCCCAAAATGGGGATATTCTTTCCGAATACTGATTTAATGCCATCCAGTGCCTTTTCAATTGGCAGGAAATCATTACCGCTTGCAGGTAGGAACTGAATCATGTTAATTGCCGGATTCATACTTTTTAAATCAATTGCCATCTGACGAACCGCTCCATAAGGATCATTTTGAGCGTTCTCTCTTCTGCAGGTTAGTGCAAACTCCTCTTTCGGCCCTTTTATTGCCATAATGGCCAACGCTTTCATTGACTCGTCGACGCCATTTTTTCCAACAACTCCTCCACAGGTGCACCCTGCAATTCTTGCAGAGGGTGAAATTCTATGGGCTTCTGTTAAAAGTTCTTTGAAATTGTGTCCCATTGCAGAATGAATGATAATGAGATCACAATTGAGGTCTGGCTCGCCCTGGAGGGCGTTTTCAAGACATTCTGTGATAGCTCGTTTCGAGTTCACGATGTTTGTGCTGGCGGAGAAGAATTGTAGCATATATCTGATTGTTAAATTGTTATGTTGTTACTAAACTTTTGTTTTGTTTGAGGCTTGAAGTCCGAAGTCCGGAGTCCGAAGTTTTTTTCTTCCGTCTTCGGTCTTCTGACTTCCGTCTCAATCATCTATAAATTACAAATAATGATGATGAAAAATTGTGAAACCAATTTTGCCCCCCTATCATGCCAAATTCGCCACCTGAATACAATCCAAGCCACGGAATATTCTCACCTTTACATATAGGAGATTGTATCCGGTTAATAAGTTCATCTTTGAGTATCCTGTTTAAGCTGAATCTTCCTCTGAGAACACAATCCGCATGGAATATAGCAATTGGTTTTTCCCCATTAAGAGATTCCAATATCATCTGCACTAATTTATCCACTCCATCGAACATCTTCTTTTCGTCCCGTTTGGTCAACCAGATTTTCGTACCCTCCTTATATGTGTTGGGAGTAATGATACTATTATCCTCATTTTTCCCCATGATCCCAAAAAGAATGTATTTGCTATCATACTCTTCCTGGAATTCTTCAGGCAATTTCTTCGCGAATCCTGCAATTACCAGGGCTTCTATATATGATGCAGTTTCCGGCAATCCAAGTGTTTCAGCCAACACATTCCATGCTGGTTTACGATTAAATTCATAAATAATATTCGAAGCGGATCGAGTAATCTCAAGAAACTTGCCTTCTATTACATCAAAGCCATGGTTAGAATGGCTTATAAATTTCAATGTGGGATCAGCGAATCCAACGGCCACAGCTCCTCTTTCAAGTACCTGTCCATCATAAAACTGAAAGCAGCTTATACCTTTCATATTGTCTATTGAAACACCACCGAAAACTGGTATGTCTTTGCCAAAAACAGATTCAATGCCTTGAATAGCTTTGTCTGCCGGCCACAAACCAAAAGCAGAAGGAAGAAAAAGAATCATGTTTATGTTTGGATTTGTGCTTTTTAAATCCTGTGCTATCCTGACACCCGTCTCATATGGATCCAAACTCTCAATCGCTTTAATACCGGCCAGAGCAAATTCATCTTTTGGCCCCTTTATTGCCATAATCGCCAAGGCTTTCATGGATTCATCAGGGCCATCCTTGCCGATAATTCCGGAACCGGTGCAACCTGCAATCCGGGCATTCGGAGAAAGTTTACGTGCTTCATTTAATAAATCCTGGAAATTGTGCCCAATTGCTGAATAGATTATGATAAGATCACAATTGAGATTCGGCTGCCCTTCAAGGGCATTTTCAAGGCATTCGGTGATAGCTCTTTTTGAGTTCACGATGTTTGTGGAGGCGGAGAAGAATTGTAACATAAGGATAATTATTTATGATTTTTCCATAATGATATCTGCAGCATAATGAACAGCTTTCTTTATAACTCCGGAGCAATGTTTAAATCCTCCATCGCGTGATACAGCCTGGTAGTCTGCTTTTTTCGTCAAAACATATTCCTTTCCTGTATTATGTTTAATTACATCCCTGCACCTTGTTGTACTAAATTCGTTTTCAAATTCCGAGCAGAATTTTTCAGACGGCCCCAGTGATAATTTCTTCGCTCCCTTCTCATCGTATTTATCACCTTCATACACTAATGCAACACCCATTAAACTTCCGGACACAGCTCCGCAGGTCTCTCCTCTCATTGCTATGCCTGGGAATGATGCCAGGGCTTTAACAATTATGTCGGCTTTTAAATTGAATGTTTTATTCAAAGCGTAAAAGCTGGTCTGTGAACAGGCTCCAAAAACAGGAAGATATTTGTCAACCAATTCATCGAGCTGCTTATAAACCTCCTCTTTGGATTTCTTCTTTTTAGTTTCGGCAGGAATATTTAATCCAAATGCCGCAGATCCCAGCGCAAGCGCAGAGGCTGAGGAAATAAATTTTCTTCTGGATGTCTTTTTTATTGTCATAACTTTTTCTCTTATAATTTACCAATCGCTTGTTGCCGGTAGCCTGTTGCCGGTCGCCGGTCGCCTTTACTTTACATGCACACAATGCACTCCCTTACCCTCGATCCCCGGCTGGAAGCAGGCACTGTCTGAAATACAATCAGATCTCTTCAGATTCCCGGATTTCCATTTTTTTATCAGGTCAGGCTCACGGATAAGCGGACGAGAAAGTGAAACATAATCAGTAATCCCTTTTTTTACCAGATCATCAGCATCTTCAAAGGTCCTTATTCCGCCGACAAGCATTAACGGAACCTTTATTTTTTCTTTATATCGCTTTGCTGCTTCAAGGTAGTAAACACCTTTCTTGCTAGTTGGAGAAAATGACCCGTCTACATTTCCTGTCACCAATGCACCTATTGTTCCACCGCTTATTTCAATTGCATCAATCCCCTCATTTTCAATCATTTTTGAAACAAGTAACATTTCATCTGTTCCAAATCCTCCGGGAATGAAATCATCAGAATTGATTTTCAAAGTGACCATAAAATTTTCTCCGACAGCTTCTTTAACAGCTTTTACAACTTCCATTACAATCCTTGCACGGTTTTCAAGGGAACCTCCGTATTCATCTGTTCTTTTATTGAAGAATGGAGAAAGGAACTGATTCAATAGCCATCCATGAGCTGCATGTACCTGAACTCCGTCGAACCCTGATTTTTTCGCTCTCAAAGCTGCATCCCTGAAAGCAATAACAGCTTCAGCAATTTCGTCTTTCGACATCTCCTTCCCGATTTTTCCATCAGGTGTTTCCAGAACAGACGGGCCCAGGGGCGTACTTCCAGTAAGGATAGGAGCAGAAAATAGTCCTCCATGCCCAAGTTGAATCACGATCGGAGCTCCTGCTCTGTGAACAAACTCTGTCATTCGTTTAAGTCCGGGTAAAAGGCTATCGTTATAAACACCCATTTGCCCCGGGACACTAATTGCATTCTGGGAAACATATGACATCTCACTTATTATCAGTCCTGCCTCACCTCTTGCCACAGGTAACATCGAACTGATAAGCACCGGGGAACATGAACCGTCAAAATTGGCTTTTCCCTGCCAGGTAGCAGACCACACAAAACGGTTTTTCAGAGTGATATTCCTGATTATGGTCTTCTCAAATAATTTTGATTTTTTAATAACCTCTGTTTTAACCTCAACTTTTTCTTCTCTAATATCCGGCTTTTGTCTGACAAGGACATAAAGGGAAGTTGTGTATTGATGCACCCTGTTTCTTCCCAATAAAGGAGTAATTTCATATCCACCATATATGCCTAGCCATGGGATATTCTCACCTCTGCAAAGCGGGAATTGCAGCTGGCTTATAATTTCTTCCTTCATAATGCGGTTAAACATTAACCGTCCCCTAATGGCACAGTCAGCATGGAATACAGCCACCGGCTTTCTTCCCTCACATCGATCAAGTATTTGTACCATCATCCGTTCCACACCTTCATGTATTTGATATTCATTCCGCCTTGAAAGCCAGAGCTTTGTTCCGACCGGACATTCCAGAACACTTTTAATACTGCCATCAGGAAATGGTATTGCGCCGCACATCTGATATTTACTGCCATATTCTTCACTGAATTTCAATGGGAGCTCTGCAGCAAGGGGAGCCAACACCAGGACATCAGTTGCGGTTGCTGTCACCGGCATTCCAAGTCGTTCTGTCCAGGCTTTCCATGCAGGTTTACCATCCAGTTCATATATAAATATCTCATCAGCACGAGTTACGGTAAAAGGATTATCCAGGATTTCAAATCCATGATTGGCGTGGCAGACAAGTTCAAGTGTCGGATCTGCAAATCCAATCATTATTGCACCTCTTTCAAATATCTTCTCCCCCAAAAACTGGAAATTACTTATGAGTTTCATATTATCGATTGAGGCACCTCCTATTACCGGGACATCTGGACCAAAAACAGATTCAATTCCATCTATGGCTCTGTTTGCCGGAACAAGGTCGGCAGAGGGATTAAACATGATAAGATTTATACCCGGATTTCTAGTTCTAAGTTCACTTGCCATTTCTCTGGCTATGCCATAGGGATCCTTATTCTCTATTGAATCAAGGCCGGTCAAAACAAATTCAGTTTTTGGCCCTTTGATCGCCATAATTGCAAGAGCCTTAAGTGATTCACTCGGACCTTCCTTGCCTATGACACCTGCGCCGGTGCATCCGACAATTTGTACTCCGGGGGAAAGCCTCTGAGCTTCAGCCAACAGCTCTTTGAAGTTATGCCCCATGGCTGTGTAGATAACCAGGAGATCACAATTTAGTGTTTTTTCACCTTCGAGGGCGTTTTCAAGACATTCGGCAATGGCTCGCTTTGAGTCAACAATACTGGTGCTGGCGGAGAAGAATTGTAACATGGTTTATAAATTTTAATTTATTTATTTGAAGTTAGGAGTCCGAAGACTGGAGTCTGGAGTCCGAAGTAACTTCCGACTTCCAGCTTCCGTCTTCCGTCTTTTTTAACATTGTCTAAGTAAATTTATTCAATAAACAATCACCAAACAAATATTTTTTCCATACTGATTTTTATCTGAACCATTCATTTTATGAATCAGAATAATTTTTCATAAATATTTGACATTGGATAATTTCCATCTTAACTTAGTACAACCTTAATAGTATTATTAACCATTTAAATCTTATTACCATGCATTGTAAACTTGAAGATCTTCCGGCAACCATAGAGGCTCCCGGAACAAAAATGTGTATGCAGACTGGCTGGGGAGGAATGGCTGTTGCCTATAATGTTATGCCAGGTGTTGATTCAAGACCTATGTTTAAGGGATTGCCAAACGAAAGTTGCCCTGCCCCTCACTGGGGTTATATGCTGAAAGGAACTATGCTAATAAAATATGATGATGGCATCGAGGAGACTGTCAGTGCAGGTGAAGTATTTTACATGCCGGCAGGTCATAATGGAATTTCAGCTGAAGAAATTGCATGGATTGAATTCAGTCCTGAAAAAGAACTGAAAATAGTCTTCGATCACATGGCTAAAGGAATGAAATAATCAGAAACTTAAAATCTTTAACTGGCCTTAGCTAATTATATGATCCAATTGACTAAACACGATGAAATAAAGATCTGGTCAGAGGTTATTTATAACCCTGATAATAAATTAATTCAGGATATATCCTCTGACTGGATTAGTTACAGAAAGATATTTATTGACAAGCTGGCTGAATTATTTTATAAAGATATTCAGCGCACCAAGCATCTGTATATCTCACCATTCAGCTTTAAAAAAGATCTTGATAAGCTTTCAGAGGAAGAGAAATCGGTCTGGTATGATTATGTTTTGGAAATACCAAAAAAACTGAGATCATTAAACCTCTTTATCCGGCCCTACAAGGATTTCTGCAGAACGTGCTTAATAC
>JAPLEC010000164.1 GCA_026391515.1 Bacteroidia bacterium
CAAGATCGATTTTACAGGCATAATGATCGATACCGTTTGTAACTATAATATAAGGTACTTTGAATCCAATGTTGTAACATTAAATCTGGTCAAATCCGTGATCATAAATTTTAATGTCAGGCGATTTAAATTCAACTATCATAACAGGTTTTCATGACCTGTTATGTATCAGTATATCAACACGTTTCTTTAAATTATTATAGCCCGACATGACTTCAATACCAATTATTCCTGGAGGGTATTTACCTTCCTGAATCAGATATCTGACAAAATTCTGCCTCACCCACTCCTCGGGAGTGAGCCTTACAAATTTCTTCCTTATGGGATCGAAGATCTTTTCCTGACCCTCTTTTCCGGTAATTCTGAATGAATATTCAGGCAGATTTAGCTGTTTCAACTTAGTTTTGTACTTTTGATACCAGAAATATTTTATTTTCTGATAATTCTTTTGTGATACTTAGTGCCTTGGTGTCTTAGTGGCAAGAAAAAGGATGCCACAAAGGCACAAAGACACAAAGGATTCACTAAGGTATAGTTTATTAAGTACAAATATATTGAGATAATTTTTACTGACTGAAAAATATGAAAACCAAAGAAGATATTGTTAATAACTGGCTGCCAAGGTATACTGGAAAAAGCATCGAAACTTTTGGCAAATATTTTCTCCTGACCAATTTCCTGTATTATGTCGAACTGTTTGCGAAATGGAACAATGTGGAGGTGGAAGGCAGGCATAAAAACATGCCTAGCGCAACTGCAGACGGGATAACAATCCTTAACTTCGGATTTGGAAGTCCTAATGCAGCAACAGTTATGGACCTTCTGAGTGCAGTGAATCCGAATGCAGTTCTTTTTCTGGGGAAATGCGGCGGACTTAAGAAGAAAAACAAACTCGGTGATCTGATACTTCCGATAGCCGCTATCAGGAGTGATGGTACATCTAACGATTATCTGCCAAACGAAGTACCCGCACTCCCTGCATTCAAATTACAGAGTGCGATTTCTGCAACTATTACAAAGTACAATAAAGCATACTGGACGGGAACTGTCTTCACGACAAACAGGAGAGTCTGGGAATATGATGCGCGCTTTAAAAAATATCTGGTCAAAACCCGTGCAATGGCAATTGATATGGAAACAGCAACGATTTTTACGGTAGGCTTCGCAAACGAGATTCCTACAGGAGCATTGCTGTTAGTATCAGACCAGCCTATGATTTCAACTGGAATTAAAACTGAAGCAAGCGACAGGAGGGTGACGAATAAATATGTAGAGACACACCTGAAAATAGGAATTGATGCACTGAGAGAGATAAAAGATAACGGCATCTCTGTCAAACACCTGCGATTCTGATATGGCAGCCACCTACGAAGAAATTATTTCTGATCTGAAAAAGCGGATCTTTAAACCGGTCTATTTTCTTGCCGGCGAAGAACCATATTATATTGACCTTATTACAGATTACATTGAAGGAAATGTCTTGCAAGAGGAAGAAAAATCATTCAACCAGGTGATTTTTTATGGAGAAGATACCAATATTACATCAGTTATAGAAACTGCCCGGGGGTTCCCTATGATGTCGAGCCACAAGGTTGTTATTGTAAAGGAAGCTCAATCGTTAAAGAAGATAGAAGACCTTATTATCTATGTCGATAAGCCGCTTCCTTCAACAATACTTGTGATCAATTATAAGTATAAGGCAATTGACAAGAGGACAAAATTTTACAAGGCGCTTGAAAGCCATGCCGTTTATTTCGATTCTGCACGGCTGCGCGATTACCAGGTTCCTGCATGGATTGAAAGATATTTAATGACACAGGGAATTAAAATTGATCCAAGTGCCAGCGCTTTGCTTACAGAATACCTCGGAACAGATCTTCATAAAATTGTTAATGAGCTCAGTAAGCTTATCATTACTCTTCCGGCCGGTAGACCGTTAATTACTGTTTCGCTTATTGAGAAAAATATAGGTATCAGCAAGGATTTTAATAATTTCGAGCTTCAAAAAGCTGTCGGCGAGAAAAACATTCTGAGAGCAAATATGATTGTCCATCATTTTGCCAACAGTCCAAAGGATAATCCTATCACTCTGTCAATTGCATCATTGTTCAGCTTTTTCAGCAAGCTCCTCACTTATTATTACCTGACCGATAAGTCAAAAAACAATGCAGCGGCAGCTTTGAAAATTAATCCGTTTTTTGTAAAGGATTATGAAGTTGCTGCAGCAAAATACAATGTTTCAAAAACGGTGCAGATAATCAATCTCTTACGTACTTACGACATGAAATCGAAGGGTTATGGCGATACAAGCAGCGAACCAGGAGATTTGCTGAAGGAGCTGGTATTCAAGACATTACATATATAAGATCCCCTCCTTGGAGGGGCAAGGGGTGGGTTTACATGAGCAGCCTCAATTCATATCCGGCGACTCCGGGAAATCGGCCCACATACGGTATTTGTTATTAAGGCTCCTCAGGACTCTTTTCCAGGTATTATCGACCTGGTTGTTCAAAACTATATCGGTTTTCACTTTTGCAATAACCCAGGAATTTTCCTTTAATTCTCTTTCGAGCTGTCCTGCTGACCAGCCCGAATAACCGAGGAAGAACCTGATCTGTGATTTTGTTATTTTATCTTTTTGGATCAGATTCCTTACAAAATCAATCTCACCTCCCCAGAATATATTTTCATTCACCCATACGCTTTTTGGAATCAGATCACCAAGGTTATGCAGGTAATGAAGGGTATCAGGTGCTACCGGTCCTCCCATGCTAAGATATTCTTCACATTTTTCAAAACCGGAAATAGCGTCACACACTTTGATTTCAAGCTTCTTATTGAGAATGAAGCCTATAGAACCTTCACTTGTATGATCAGCAAGATAAACTATGGTACGGTTAAAAAAAGTATCGGGGAGAAAGGGTTCAGAGATCAGTATTTTCCCTTTTTCCGGAATCTTGTCCTCAGGAAGAATGGTAAACAAGTCAAGCTCTGTTTTCATATATCAAAAGTGACCTGCCAATTTACATATTTTTATAATAAGACCGCTTATTGTTAATAAAGCCTTCTTTAACGATAAAATTATTGAAAAAATATAAATAAATAATCCGGTGAAATTAGTTACTCAATTAATTAATGTCATATTTTTAGTCCGAATTGTTAACTGACGGATGCAAAAGAGTACACTCAGGATCATTGGGAATAAGGTTGTTCTGAACAACCGCGAAAGAATGTGTGAAACAGCCGAAGAGCTGCTGGCAAGCGAAAAATTCAGGATTGTCCTGGATCATTGTCTCTCTCATCTTCGATCCAGAAAATCTCCGCTGATGGACATTTTTCCTGACGGAATTCCAGCGGAATCAGCAGTAGATGACCTGGCTAAAACACTAATGCTGCTTGTTAAATATGAAAATAATGTAGTTCCACACATATTTGACAGGTCGGCTGGATTTCTTGAAGATCTGCAATTGCTGAATAATTTCGTCGAATTCTTTTATGATTACTGGAGACATTTCGATCGTTTTATAATTAATGATTCGGAAGGCGACCGCCTTGATAAAAGGCCGTATCGTACTTTCAATGAGACTATTGAGCATCTGACACATTTGATCAGGAGTGTTTACAGGCAAATCCAGGAGAATATAACAGGCAGTCATCCCAATGTTTACAGGCAGGTACGGGCGGGCGCTGAAATGGCAGTTATATCTATGCCAAAAGATGTCAGATATCCTGATGAAAAATACAGGAAGCTTAATTGTGTGCCGGTTATAAGGCAGATGCTTATCTACCCGCCTTTGGTTATTCAGCAGCCAATGAACAAAAGGACAGGTGAGTTTAAAAGAATAGAACAGAATCCGGTCGATCTGGTAAATTTATGTTCCGATGATTGGCTTTGCTTTCCTGCGAAAGTCGGTAAGCTTCTGATTATGGTATATTTTCACATTGAGTTTTTTGAGCTGGGATTTTCGTTATGCAATCTTTTCCAGCTTGCTGAAGATAATGACCTTACAAGGAGTCCGGATGCTGTTTTTATTTATGGCGTGCAGGGAAATGCAATTGATAACCTATCAAGCTTCCCAACTGTTTTTTATGAAGACAGCGCAGCCTCTGTTTTTGTAGGAGCAGTTCCCGGAAGATCTGAATTCGGTTATTTTGGGTATCTGAAGAAAATGATTCTCACCCTTCATAATTCAATTATCATGAAAGCGGGTAAAATGCCATTTCATGGTGCAATGGTCAAGATCCTGCTTCAGGGTGATAAAGAGGCAACAATCCTGATGATGGGTGATACCGGAGCCGGTAAATCCGAAACTCTTGAAGCTTTCCGGGTGCTTGGAGAGAAACATATCCGTGAACTTACAATTATTGCTGATGACATGGGTTCAATAGAGCTTGATGAAAATGGAAATCCTGTCGGTTATGGTACAGAGATCGGAGCATTTCTCCGTCTCGATGATCTTCAGCCCGGATATGCTTATGGACATCTCGACAGGTCAATAATTATGAATCCAAGCCAGGTCAATGCCCGGATTGTAATGCCGGTAACAACGTTTGATACAATTATAAGCGGATATAAAATTGATTATATTCTCTATGCCAATAATTACGAGGAAATTGACAGCAATCATCCGGTGATTGAGAAATTTGATTCGCCTGACCAGGCTCTTGAGACTTTCCGCAGCGGAACTGTAATGAGCAAGGGGACAACCACTTCCAGCGGACTTGTCCATTCATATTTTGCAAATATCTTCGGGCCGCCGGAATATAAAGAGCTTCATGAAAAAATAGCCAGAGAATTTTTTGAAGCCTTCTTCAGTAAAAATGTTTTCGTAGGTCAGATGAGAACCAGACTCGGAATATCGGGTTATGAGACTAGCGGACCAAAGGCAGCTGCTACAGAACTCTTAAAGATTATCGGATTTCAGGAATAATACCTCTGTGGCTCTCTGTGTCTCCTCCGGATTTCCTCTGTGTAATTTAAATAAATAATAAAACTTACACAGAGTGTCACAGAGAACCACAGAGTTACACAGAGAAATCATCTAAAATTTGTTTGGTACTGCTTCCCTCATCATTCCATATACTGCATCGAAAATATCCTCTGCACTCGGTTTTGAAAAATAGTCGCCATCGGTTGTATAAGCAGGACGATGCTCCTTCCCTGTCAGAGTTTTTGGAGGAGAATCAAGGTAATGCCAGGCACCCTGCTTCTCCAGGACTTCCTGCATCATAAAGGCAGTTGTTCCGCCCGGAACATCCTCATCGAGGAATAAAATTCTGTTGGTTTTTTTGACAGAATCAAGAATGATTCCTTTTTTATCAAATGGCATAAGTGTCTGAACATCTATAAGCTCCACAGATATGTCATGCAGTGCCAACTGTTTCACTGCTTCAGCAGCTATCCGGACTGTCGATCCATACGTGACAAGAGTCAGATCTTTCCCGGTGCTCAAAATTTCGGGTACACCAAGCTGAATCTTGTACTCCCCGATATTGTCGGGCATCTTTTCCTTTAACCTGTAACCGTTAAGAGGCTCTATAACGATCGCCGGATCATTCCCTTCAAGCAATGTATTATAGAATCCTGCAGCTCTGGTCATATCACGCGGGGTACAGACATAAACGCCACGCACTGAATTGATCAGCATGCTCATCGGTGACCCTGAATGCCAGATTCCTTCCAGCCGGTGACCTCTGGTCGATATGATAAGCGGAGCAATCATCCTTCCTGCTGTCCTGTAATGTGTTGTAGCAAGGTCATCACTAAGAAGCTGCAGCGCGTACATGAGGTAATCG
>JAPLEC010000414.1 GCA_026391515.1 Bacteroidia bacterium
GAATTCACTATTAAGGTTGGAGAATCGCTTGTTTCAAATAACCTGGAAGTATCATTCCTTGGTTATAAGAATAAGGTTGTATCGATCAGTTCCATGCGCGACAATGGCTATAAAAACCTGATTCCGATGGAAGCCGCACCAATACCAATAAAGGAAATTATTGTCAAACCAATAGATCCCGTTGATATTGTTGAAAAAGCTATTTCAAAAATCGGGAAAAACTATGAATCTGAACCCAATCTTATGACTGGATTTTACAGGGAGACAATAAGGAAAAACCGTACATATGTATCAATTGGTGAAGCGGTTGTTGAAATCTTCAAAGCTCCTTATAATAATGATATCCGTTTTGATAATGCCAAGATCTATAAGGGAAGGAAAAGTACTGATGTTGAAAAAATGGATACTATACTTTTCAAGCTTCAGGGTGGACCGGTCAGTTCTCTTCAGCTTGATCTTATCAAAAACACTGAAGATATTCTGACAATTGATGCAATGCAATACTATAATTATTCGCTTTCCAGCGTTATTGAAATCGATGGTAAACCACATTATGTTATAGCATTCACCCAGAAACCATCAGTTGAAATGCCATTATTCATGGGCGACCTTTATATTGATATGGATTCTTATGCATTAACTGAGGCAGAATTTGGATTTAACCTTTCTGACAAGGCTGCCGCTTCATCCATTTTCATCAGGAAAAAACCACTCGGAATGGAAGTAACTCCTGAACTTGTAACTTACAGGACAAAATATCGTGAGCAGGACGGTAAATGGTACTTTGCCTATTCCAGGGCAGAAGTAAAATTCAAAGTCAACTGGAAAAAGAAACTTTTTAATACTTACTATACTACAATGTCGGAAATAGCAATAACTGACCGTACTAACCAGGAAGTTATTAAATTTGCAGGAAAGGATAAACTTAAATTCACAGATGTATTCTCTGATAAAGTAAGCGCGTTTACTGATAAGGAATTCTGGGGAGAATATAATGTAATCGAACCCGATCAAAGCATTGAAGCAGCAATACGTAAGCTTAGCAAAAAGCTGAAATTCAGCGACAGAAATGATCTGGAGAAATAAATAAGCCTATGATCAGGGAAACTGAAATTATCAGGAGGATCCAACAAGGTGATACAGGACAGTTCGAATCACTTTTCAGATCCTCCTATGTTTTCCTGGTCCGGTATGCAAAGTCTATCATCAGAGACCATGATTCAGCAGAAGAAATTGTTCAGGATCTGTTTTTCAGGCTCTGGCAGGATAGGGAAAAAATTAAAATAGAAAGTTCTTTGAACGGTTATCTCTTCAGGGCAGTACATAACAGATGCCTGCACTGGATTGAACATAACAGGGTAATTGAAAAGCATATTCAGGAAATGTCTTTAAAAGAACCTGAAAGAACGGAAAACCCTGCAGAGATAATCCAGTATAAGGAGCTTCAGTTAAAAATTGCCAGGATACTTGAACGACTGCCTGAAAGATGTGGCCGGATATTTTGCATGAACAGATTTGAAGGATTAAAATATACAGAGATTGCAGAAAAATTATCCGTTTCGGTTAAAACAGTAGAAGCCAATATGGGAAAAGCACTAAAGGAATTCAGAAAAGAACTAAAAGAAAATGAAAGAGAAAATAAATAATGAAAATTTCACCGACAGGGACTGGGAAGAACTTGCTTCTGCTTTGTCAGGTGAAAACAGCAACCAACCGGAATTGCTCAGTAACTTCACGACTGATGAGAGCATGAATATTGAAAAACAATGGAAAGAACTGAGAAATATGAACGATAATAAAGAAATAGATGTTGATAAGGCATGGAATAAGGTCTGGTCAAGAATGAATGAAACCGGAAATATTCCCATGAAAAAGAATTACGGAGTTATTCTCATGAGGAGCTCTTTTCTGAAAATTGCTGCTGTTGCTCTGATTATGTTAAGCCTGGGTGTTGCTGCATTTTTCCTTGGCAGTACAAATTCATTAAGTAAAAACATAATTGTGGCTACTGATAATAATCAGAAAAATTATAAGATACCTCTTCCTGACGGAAGTAATATTTTTCTGAACCGTAACACAAAACTCACCTACCATGCTAATTTCGGCAAACATAACAGGAATGTAGCTCTTTCCGGAGAAGCTTTTTTTGAAATAACACACGATGCTGCAAAACCCTTCATTATTGATGCAGGAAAAGCCAGTGTGAAAGTGATAGGAACTTCGTTTAATGTAATAACAAATAATATCGATTCTGCTGTCGAGGTTTTTGTTCAAACAGGTAAAGTGTTGATTTTTAATAATTCAGGGACACAAAACCTTGTACTGGAACCCGGATTTGTCGGAACAATGGATTCAAAGCTCTCAGGAAAAACACAAAATAACAATCCTAATTACATGGCCTGGAACACGGGTCTGCTTGTTTACAATGGTCAAACACTCGATGTTGTATTTAAGGACCTGAAAAGAGTCTATAATATGGAAATCGTTGCCGACGATCCTGCTATTCTTGAAGAAACATGGACCTCTCCTATTGATAATTTGACTCAGGAAACAATAATCCGGTTAATTTGTGCTAGCTTTAACCTTAGTTTTTCAAAGGATGGAAATATTTACCATCTTGCAAAAAAATGATTCATTACTTGAAAAATGTTGTTATACAATGGCAATATATTTAAAAAAATTCCGGCCATTGCATTGTTTATTTTAGTGACCTCCCGGCAAATTTCATTATGCCAGCAAACCATCCTTGATTCAACATTTACTTTCAGGGCCGGAATGGTGAAGACAGGCAATGCGCTTAGCATCATTTCCAGGCAAACCGGTTATAATTTTACATACGACAGCCGGCTGATCAATACTGAAAATAAAACTGAAATGACATTCAGTAATGAAAAACTGAATGTTATACTCAATAGCATCCTGAAGAATGATTCTCTTTCTTATTCAGTAATTGGTAAATATATTATCATTTCAAAATTAGTACCTCCGCCCTCTCTTCTTAAAATCGATTCACTTCCTGAAAAAGAGGTTAAATTCATTTCCGGAATTATTACTGATGATGAATCAAAGGAATCTTTACCTTTTGCCACAATCGTATTAAAATACAAAGGGAAAGGGACAGTTGCCAATTCTAATGGAGAATTTGTTTTAAAAATTCCGCGTGATTGTCTTTCTGATACACTTTTTGTTTCGTACCTGGGCTACGTGGGCCGTGAGATCCCGGTTGAGCAGGCTATTGGTAACAATTTCACGATCGCGATGAGAAAAGAATTCATCTCGATTCCTGAAATTATCATCAGAACAAAGATCCCTCAGGAAATAATTTATAAGACACTTGCCGCAATTCCCCATAACTATGGAACCACTCCTTCTTTACTTACCGGTTTTTATAGGGAAGGAGTCCTGAAAAAGCAGGAACTTCAGGTTTATTCTGAAGCAATAATCCAGATCTATAAAAGTGCTTATTCCGGTTCGCTGTTGAATGATCAGATAAAAGTGCTTAAAAGCCGGAAAATCGAGAATACATCGTTGCATGACACTCTTGCTGTCAGGCTTAAAGCCGGATTAAGCACATGCCTGGAACTCGACGGGGCAAGAAATATTTTTGATTTCATGGAAAGAAATGACATGTCCGACTACGTTTACAGAATGACCGATATTGTTTCTTTCGATGATAATTCAGCCTATGTAATTGATTTTGAACAGAGGGAAGGACTCGAACTCCCCCTCTACAGAGGAACCATCTATATCAACACTGATGATTTTGCAATATTTCAGGCTGATTTTGAGCTTCATCCGAAATATATTGATAAAATGAAAGGCGCTTTCATTTCCAGCTCATCCCGGGGATTTAATACCTGGCCTGTAACAGCAAAATATTCAGTGAGTTACCGTAAAATTTATGACAGGTATATTCTAAACCATGTAAGAGGCGACCTGGTATTTACTTCAAAACGAAAGAGAAAGCTTTTTAACAGTCAGTTTCATGTTTTCTTTGAACTGGCAGTAACAAATATGAGTACAGTTAATGTCAGCAGGTTTGACAGGGAAGATCTGGCTCCTGTTCATTCCGTATTCGCAAAAACAATAACCAGTTATGATTCAAAATTCTGGGAGAATCAGGATTTCCTGAAACCGGAAGATAATCTCCTCGAGGCCCTTAAAAATATGAATGTCCGGCTGCTGGAATTTTCCGAATCAAAGCAGTAGGCTAATACTTATCAATAAGCTTATATAATTCCGTCAGATCCGGTGTCAGCACAACATCGGTTCTTCTGTTCTTCTGACGGGCATCTGAAGTATTTCTTGAGTCCACAGGCATATATTCGCTGTGTCCTGCAGCTGTCAGTCGTTTGGGATCAATGTTCGATCCTTCCAGAAGAACCCTGACAACCGTAGTAGCTCTTTTAACACTCAGATCCCAGTTATCTTTCAGTTGACTGCCGCTTGGGTTATATGGAACATTATCGGTATGTCCTTCAATTGTAATCTGTATATCAGGATTTTTTTCAAGAACACCTGCCAGTTTCTTTAAAGCACTCTTGCCGTTGGCATCAATATCCCAGCTGGCAGTTTTAAACAGAAGCTTTTCTTCAAGCGATACATAAACTTTCCCGTTTTTATTGGTAATTGTGAGTCCGTTATTTTCAAATCCCAGAAGAGCATCAGAAACCTTGTTTTTAAGATCTGCTGCAATTTTCTTTTGAGCATCAAGAATCTTTTGAAGCTCAACCAGCTTTGCATTCCTCTTCTCCAGCTCAAAAGTAAGCTCATCAAGCGATGCTTTCTTTGTATCAAGAGATTGTTCAAGCTGACGTAAAAGATCCTCTTTTTTCTGAAGGCTTTCCTGTGCGGTTTGCAGTTCAGCCAAAAGATTTTGTGTCTCTTTTACATTGCCCCGGATAAGATCTTCATGTGCATTTTGCAGCTCATAATACCTTGAATAGAGCTTATTGTAGTTATCTACAGCTTTATCGCGTTCACTCTGAGCTTTTAATATACTATCTGTTACCGAGTTTATCTCTTTTTCCATGACAGCCATTTTTGTTTCAAGCTCCCTGTTAGCCATTTCAAGGCCAATATTGTCTGTCTTGAATTCGTCCCTCTCATTCATGAATTGTTTACTTGTATCCTGCAGGGATTTATATTTTTTACCGGATACACATGATACCATTGAGATTGCAATAACCAGCGCTGCCAGGATGAAGAATAGTTTCTTATTCATGATTATAAAATATTTTTAAATAACACTTTATTCTTATAAATATTGTTAACCGCCATATACGGATGTGAGGCAAAAATAAGAAATTCCCGGGGAAGCTTCAGCAAACACCCGGGAATAATAATTGTTATATTTGCAGGTTATTTCCCTCCAAATGAACCAGGAAGAGAATCTTCTGTTTAAAATATCAACTCCTGAAGATCTCAGGAAGCTCACTCCTGCCGATCTTGTGAAGGTCAGCGCAGAGCTTCGTCAGTTTATCATTGACTCTGTCAGTAATAACCCGGGACATCTTGGTGCAAACCTTGGTGTTGTTGAATTAACCGTTGCACTCCATTATGTCTTTAATACCCCTTACGATAAAATAATCTGGGATGTCGGCCATCAGGCTTATGGCCATAAAATACTGACAGGAAGGCGTGAAAGGTTTTCGACCAACCGAAAATATAAAGGTATAAGCGGCTTTCCTAAAATGGCTGAAAGTGAATATGATGCATTCGGTACCGGACATTCATCAACTTCAATTTCTGCAGCACTTGGAATTGCTGTTGCTGCTAAAAGAAAAGGAGAAAACAGGCAGGTTGTTGCTGTTATTGGCGATGGAGCAATGACAGCAGGAGAAGCTTTTGAAGGACTCAATAATGCCGGTATAGCAAAATCTGACATTCTTGTTGTTCTTAACGACAATAATATAGCTATTGATCCAAATGTCGGAGCAATTAAGGAGTACCTGCTCGACCTGACAACCAGTAAATCTTATAACAGATTTAAGGATAAAGTCTGGAATTTTCTCGGAAAAGTTGGAAAAGTAGGACCCAGAGCCCGGACTTTAGCAGCACAAGTTGAGGCAGGATTTAAAAGCACCATTCTCGACAGAAGTAATCTTTTTGAAGGAATGGGATTCAGATATTTCGGACCTATCGATGGACATGATGTATTACACCTGGTAAAAACTCTTGAAGATCTGAAAAGGATCCCCGGACCGAAGCTGCTTCACTGTCTTACTGTTAAGGGAAAAGGATTTAAACAGGCCGAAGAGAACCAGACTATATTCCATGCCCCGGGCAAATTTGATAAGGAAACCGGTGAAATTATCAGTACTTCGAACGGAGATGCACCTTTATACCAGGAGGTTTTCGGAAAGACTATCCTGGAGCTCGCACGGATGAATGAAAAGATAGCCGGCATCACTCCGGCAATGCCAACCGGCTGTTCCCTGAATATCATGATGAAGGAGATACCTGAAAGGACATTCGATGTGGGTATAGCTGAGCAACATGCTGTAACTTTCTCAGCAGGACTTGCAACTCAGGGAATGATACCCTTCTGCAACATTTATTCATCGTTCATTCAGAGGGCTTACGACCAGATAATACATGATGTTGCACTTCAGAATCTTCATGTAGTTTTCTGTATCGACCGGGGAGGACTTGTAGGGGCAGATGGTCCAACACATCATGGATTTTTTGACCTGGCTTTTATGCGGACAATTCCTAATATGATTGTAAGTGCCCCTATGGATGCTGTAGAGCTGAGAAACCTGATGTACACCGCTCAGCTTGAAAAGAACAGTGGACCTTTTTCGATCCGTTATCCGAGGGGATACAGTCTTATTTCTGACTGGAAGAGACCATTTGATGAAATTGAAATAGGCAAAGCCAGGTTCTTAAGCGAAGGAAAGGATATTGCGGTTTTAAGCATCGGGCAGCCTGGAAATGAGGTTGTTGCAGTAGTGAAAAAGCTTGAAAAAGAATCAATTATGGTAACCCACTTGGATATGCGTTTCGTCGCTCCTCTCGACAAAAATGTGCTTCATT
>JAPLEC010000169.1 GCA_026391515.1 Bacteroidia bacterium
GAAATGTGCATCGGTTCGGCATCCGGGTTAAAATCAGAAATTGAAAAGTCAATCAAGGCAGGATTCATGAAAAAGAATCCGCTTGAAAAATTTATAGAAGGCGATAACTCTCAGGAGAACTATGAGAAGTTTGACCTTCACCGCCCGTTTGTTGATGAAATAATCCTTGTCAGCCCTTCGGGCAAAAAGATGTTCCGCGAGCCGGATCTCATCGATGTTTGGTTCGACTCCGGTGCAATGCCTTATGCACAGGTACATTATCCGTTTGAGAACAAAGAGAATTTCAGCGACATGTTTCCGGCCGATTATATCGCAGAAGGTGTTGACCAGACAAGAGGATGGTTCTTCACCCTTCATGCGATAGCAACAATGATATCGGATTCCGTTGCATTTAAGAACATTATATCTAACGGGTTGATTCTCGACAAAAATGGAAACAAGATGTCGAAACGTCTCGGTAATGCTGTCGATCCGTTCAAAACCATCGAAGAATATGGTTCAGATCCTCTCCGGTGGTATCTGCTTACCAATTCACAGCCATGGGATAACCTGAAGTTCGATGCTGCCGGTGTCGATGAGGTGAAACGTAAATTCTTCGGGACACTCTATAATACTTATTCGTTCTTTGCGCTCTATGCCAATGTCGATAATTTCAGGTTTGCTGAAAGAGATATCCTGGTAAATATGAGACCTGAAATCGACCGCTGGATCATTTCTCTTCTTAATTCACTGGTGAAAGAAGTAGGCGAGTGTTATGAAAATTATGATCTCACCCGTGCAGGAAGAGCCATCCAGGATTTTGTTACGGAGAACCTTAGCAATTGGTATGTCCGCCTTAACCGGAAAAGATATTGGGGAGGTGAATATGACCAGGATAAGTTAGCTGCCTATCAAACTCTTTTCCAGTGCCTCGAGACAGTAAGCAGGCTTGCAGCTCCGATAGCTCCGTTCTACATGGACCAGCTTTTCCGCGACCTGAACACAACAACCGGCAGGCACAGTGATGAGTCTGTCCATCTTGCAGTTTTCCCTGAGTATGATAAAACCCTGATTGACAAAGATCTGGAAGAGAGAATGGACATTGCGCAGAAGATTTCCTCAATGATCCTCGGATTGAGAAGAAAGGTAAGCATCAAGGTACGGCAGCCGCTGGCGAAGATCATGCTTCCTCTTCCCGATAAATCTTTTAAAGCTAAATTTGAAGCGGTGAAAGACCTGGTTCTTGCCGAAGTCAATGTGAAGGAAGTTAAATATATTGAAGACACATCAGCTATTCTTGTTAAAAAGATAAAACCAAACTTCAAGACACTTGGTCCGCGTTACGGCAAGCTGATGAAAGAGCTGAGCAATGTTATTTCCGGACTCCCGCAGAAGGAGATAGTATCATTTGAGGCTAACGGTTCATATACGTTAACTCTTAACGGGCAGCAGATTAATCTCACCTCTGAAGATGTTGAGATCATATCCGAAGATATCCCGGGCTGGCAGGTAGCCAATGAAGGCAAGCTGACAGTTGCACTTGATATTACTGTCACCGACAAGCTTCGTTATGAAGGTATTGCAAGGGAATTTGTGAACCGCATTCAGAACATCCGCAAGGAGAATGGATATGATGTAACTGATAAAATATCTGTTCAGATTGAAGATCACGACTTCGTCCGTGAAGCAGTGAAGCGGCATGCTAATTACATTGGTTCGCAAACTCTTGCGGTAGCGGTGACATTGGCAAGTAACCTTGCCGGAAGCAATATCAAAGAGATTGATATTGACGATGTTATTGTCAAAGTTCTTGTAACAAAGAATAGCTGATAAGATCCCCTCCGTTTTTCCATCGGCCCCCCAACCCCCCTGAAGGGGGGCTAATTCTCTACATATCCGCTGGCGCGGATTTATAATCCGTGCCTAAAGAAATGGGGCTCCGCCCCATGCCCCGTTTGTTCATTTCTTTTGCTCCTCCAAAAGAAATGAACCAAAGAAAAAGAGGCCGAAAATGACAACTGAAGCCTTTTTTTACGCTCGCTACGCATAGCTGTGTTGGCGCTACAAAAAAGGCTTCAGTTCGCGCCATTTTCGGTTTACCCCCGCGCAGTCATTTAGAAAATTTCGTGAATAATTCTAATTATCAATTACTTATAATAATTCTAGATTTAACATTATAATTTTATAAATAACATTAATTAAAACCATATCGCCGTAAGGCGAGAGACGTCCGCCGACTGGCGGACAGACAGAGCCCCGTCCAGAGTACTCGGGATCGGGGCGACAGACAGTCCTGCTTGACGGGACAAGACGGAGTCACGCATCAGCGTGACTACAGACCACAGGACTGCAAGACAATTTAACTCATTTTAATTACATTTGTACAAACTAATCCATTTCATGGAATGAAACGTATATTAGTAACAGGCGGCGCAGGATTCGTAGGCTCACATTTATGTGAACGCCTCCTCGAAGAGGGAAACGAAGTCATCTCTCTCGATAACTACTTTACCGGATCAAAACAGAATATAAAACATCTTCTTGATAATCATAATTTTGAAGTAATACGGCATGACATTACCATGCCGATTTTTATCGAGGTCGATGAGATCTATAACCTGGCATGTCCCGCATCTCCGGTACACTATCAATATAATGGTATAAAGACCATAAAAACTTCGGTAATGGGTGCGATAAACACTCTCGGACTGGCAAAACGGACAAAAGCAAAAGTGCTCCAGGCATCAACAAGCGAGATTTACGGTGATCCTTCTGTTCATCCTCAACCAGAAAACTACCGGGGAAATGTGAATACTCTTGGTCCAAGGGCATGTTATGATGAGGGGAAAAGATGTGCCGAGACACTTTTCATGAATTATCATGTTCAGAATAAGGTGCGAATCAAAATAGCAAGGATATTTAATACTTATGGTCCACGAATGAATTCAAATGACGGCAGGGTGGTTTCCAATTTTATTGTCCAGGCACTGAAGGGAGAAGACATTACCATCTTCGGCGACGGCACTCACACCCGCAGCTTTCAGTATATTGATGATCTTATAATAGGATTAATAAAACTGATGGCAACGCCTGACACATTCACAGGACCGGTTAACCTCGGTAATCCGGTAGAAGTCTCAATTGGCGATCTTGCGAGGAAGATCATAAAGATGACAGGTTCAAAGTCGAAGCTGGTGTATTTACCTCTTCCGGAGGATGATCCAAAACAAAGGAGGCCAGATATTGCTCTCGCCATAAAGGTGCTGGGGTGGCAACCTCAGGTTGATCTGGAAATTGGTCTTTCCAAGACTATAGACTATTTCAGGTCAGTGGTTATTTGAAAGGATTGCTTCGTCGTCCCGCTGGCGCGGGCCTCCTCGCAATGACAACAATCCCTATTAAATATACCGTCATTGCGAGGAGCGAAGCGACGAAGCAATCCTTACAACCGTATA
>JAPLEC010000155.1 GCA_026391515.1 Bacteroidia bacterium
GAGCAAAAACTCCTGAGAATATAAATCCCCATAAGATCAAAATTGTTATAACTCTTAACTTTTTCATTGTCTGATAATTATAAAATTTATTATTTATTTACATTTTAAATTATGCAGGTCTGAGTTATAATTTTGCAGCGATTTAAAATTAGCAGTAACATAGGTTTAAAAAGTAAATTTAAGATTTTATTACAAGAATATCAACGTAATTTTTCATTTAATGGAAGACTTGTTACAGTCTGTTTTTCATTTTAATAATTTTTAATATTTGAGAAATAAAAGGTTATACAATTAAATATTAACTTTCCGCTCATTTAATAAATTTATATTGTCATGACTTCGACGCGAAGAAATTTTATAAAGACAGCATCTTTGTTTGCAACCGGATCAGTACTCTCACTTGATGCATTTTCAAAAGCCAGGATGAATATAGCGCCGTCCAATAAAATACAGGTGGCGCTGGTCGGGGGAAACAGCATGGGATGGAGTGACCTGGAATCATTCCTTAAAAACCCTGAGGTAGAGTGTGTTGCTTTATGTGATGTTGACCGTAACGTCCTTAACTTACGCACTGATGATATTGTAAAGATGGGCCGGCCAAGGCCGAAGCTATATGTTGATTACCGCAAGATGCTTCAAAATAAAGATATAGATGTTGTGATTATAGGAACACCTGATCACTGGCATTGCCTGATCTTTTGCGATTCTCTTGCAGCAGGGAAGCATGTTTATGTTGAAAAACCAATCGGTAATTCCATTGCTGAGATTAACATCATGCAAAAAGCTGCGAAGAAACATGGTAAAATAGTCCAGGTTGGCCAGTGGCAAAGAAGTCAGCCTCATTTTGTTGATGCCATTAAATACCTTAAATCAGGCAAGCTTGGGCGTATCCGCACATGTAAAACATGGTCATATGTTGACTGGAAGGGTGCTGTTCCTAAAGTTCCTGATTCACCCGTTCCTGAAGGAGTAAATTATGATCTGTGGCTTGGTCCGGCACCAAAACGGCCTTTCAATAAAAACCGCTTTCACCAGTCCTGGCGCTGGTACTGGGAATATGGTAACGGGGTTATGACAGACTGGGGTGTGCACATGATTGACTATGTATTATATGGTATGGGCAGATCGGTGCCGGAATCAGTGATGGCTATCGGCGGAAAATATGCTTTCCCCGATGACGATATGGTCACTCCGGATACCCTTACTGCAGTGTATGACTTCAAAGATTTCACAATGATCTGGGAGCACACTATCGGTATTAGCCTTGGCAACTGGCAGCGACCTCACGGAATATCATATATTGGTGAAAACGGCACTCTGGTGCTTGACAGGAACGGATGGGAGGTTGTACCTGAAAAGAAAAAGATTGAAGCTGTTCCTGTTCAGAAAAATGTAGGATCAGGATTAGACCTTCATGTCAGGAATTTCCTTGATTGTCTTAAGAAGAAGACTCCTCAGAAATTGAATGCAAGCATTGATATCGGACGTAATGTTGCCCTTGTTGCCCAGATGGGGAATATTGCATACAGAACAGGAGAAAAAGTATTCTGGAATAATGATAAACAGCAATTTTCAACTGCAACGGCAAATAACCTGATTACTCCGGTTTATAATAATGGCTGGATGCTGCCGAAGTATTAAGCTTTAAATCTGAACAGTGAGTTTTACAGTTCTGTAAATAAAAGTTTGTTTTTAGTTGAATTCAATGTACCTTTAATGTTGAATTCAAATATTTATATCATATTCCCAGGTCAGCTTCCATATTAAGATTAAAGTTTTTTCTTCTTTTCCTTCTGGCTGTTTTGATAGCCTGTTCTGGCTGTACAGCATTAAAAATGACGAAAGGATATAAAAGGAAATTAGATTCTTCCTGTGATCTTACTCACATGGGGAAAAACAAATATTTCTATACAAAACATTACCAAAGGAGGCTTACAAATAGTGAAAGAAAGATCAGCAGGAAGGATTAATCTGTTATTTCGATTCTTATATCTTGAGAGCGGTTTTCTAAATCCTTAAAATCTTATTCCAAATCTGTACATATAACCTTTTAATTTAGTCCAGGTTGTATCGTGCGCATACTGAGAAAACAAATTATTCTTTTATAGATGAGAAAATATGTTTCCTTATTTCAGGCCAACGCTCATCATGAATTCTGGCTCCTATTATCTCAATTACGTGTCCGGCCAGTATTGAACCCAGAAGACCGCATTTATCGAGAGGGAGATTTTTTGCATAACCATAAAGGAATCCTGATGCGTAAAGATCACCGGCCCCGGTGGTATCTTTGCTTTCAACGGTCAGTGAGCCTACTTTTATTACCTCTTCCTTTCGTTTGATAAGAGATCCCTCCTTTCCAATTTTAATAACCGCGATATTACATTGATCAGCAAGCATTTTTAATGCTTTTTCAGGTTTCAGACCGGTAAATGATTTTGACTCGTCCTCGTTTGCAAATATTATATCGACATATTTATTGATGATATCTGTAAACTCATTAATCCTGGCATTAACGACATTATAGCTTGCGAGGTCGAGGGCTATTTCCATTTTATTCTTTTTTGCAAGCCTGCAGGCTTTTTCAACGAGTGCTTTGTCGTTTATAAGGTAGCCCTCAAGATAAAGAATATTATATGGTTTGAAATGTTCTGATTTAAGGTCTTTTGCTTCGAGCTCAATTGCAGCTCCGAGGTGTGTCGCAAATGTTCTTTCAGAGTCGGGTGAGATAAGAGCGACTGCAGTTCCGGTAATTGAATTACGTCTGAACAGGATTGTATTTACACCTGCTTTTTTCATGTCATTCTCAAAAAAATCGCCAGTTTCGTCACTGCCTATTGAACCAATGAAACCTGCATTTACATTAAGCATTGCGAGTCCGTGGATAGTGTTTGCAGCAGATCCTCCTGAAGCAAGGCTTTTTTTAAATCCGGAGGTTCCTTTTTTCACCTGTTGGGATTTTTTCTTATCAACGAGTGTCATGCTGCCTTTGGGCAGGGAATATTTTTCAAGGATAGTGTCATCGTCAATAATTGTCATAACGTCAACGAGGGCATTTCCGATACCGAGAATACTCTTCATTCTGAAAATTTTCAATAAAGATATTGCTAAATTCACTAAAAGCCCTTATTTTTGGCACGCTAAATAATTTAGCTGAATTTAAAATTCCTCAGTAGCTCAGTTGGTTAGAGCAATCCCGTTTTTTGTGAAAAAACGGGATTAATCCGTAGGTCAACTTGGCGAAAAGGAGAAGAATAGAAATTCCTCAGTAGCTCAGTTGGTTAGAGCGGCGGACTGTTAATCCGTAGGTCGTAGGTTCGACCCCTACCTGGGGAGCAAAACAGGAGATGATTCAAGTTATCTCCTTTTTTCGCTGCAATGTTTTACATATATATTATTTATTCTGAAAGTGCTGATAAGTATTATATCGGTCACACTAACGATCCTGAAAGACGATTAGTTGAGCACAACACGACTGAAGAAATTAAGTTTACATCTAAATTCAGATCATGGAAAATGCTTTTATTTTTGGAGGTATCGGAATCTCGAGGTGAAGCAATTAAGTTGGAACGATTTATAAAGAGGCAAAAAAGCAGATTGTTCCTTTCTCGGCTGATAGAAGAGAAGGACAATCCTGAATATATTCAAAGATTAATGAAAAATGTTCTTGGTTAGAGCAATCCCGAGGACTCGGGATTAATCCGTGGGTCGTAAGTTCTCC
>JAPLEC010000243.1 GCA_026391515.1 Bacteroidia bacterium
TGCGGAAAGAGTAAAATATCGGTTAATATCAGGTGTCTGGTAAAAGGTGTTTGGGTTGATCTTCTAAAGAATCTTCTATTGCATAAAAACCTTTGGGTGCCGATAGCACCTGAACCTTTAATTGCAAAACATTGAAAATCAATGATCCAATAAATTAAAAATAAAGGTTATTGACGGAATTGTTGACGGTTATTATAACATGCACGCTATTAGATATATATAAGTTTGCAATCAGTCTTTGTTTGTTTTCTTTATGAGTATTTGATCAACCATTTTTGGTGCTATCAATCTCAGCCATAATCCTAACTTGCCCTCAAATGACATTACGACGTCGCGCTTACGTTTTGCAACCGCTTTTACAATTATTTTGGCGCAAGTTTCAGCTGACATTGCACCTTTCTCATGGATTGAGATTTTTCCTGTTGGCATGCCGTCTGCTTTAATTGCCCGGCCGGTAATACCAGTACTTACCCAATTAGGGTAAATAATTGTTACACTGACTCCACTATCAACCAGTTCATTTCGAAGGGAAGCAAAAAATTCAGCCATTGCATGCTTACTGGCACCATAACCATCCGCGGTTGCTGATGGCAATTTACCACGGATGCTTGATATAGCTACTAAACGTCCATGAGTTTTTTTGAGATAAGGTAGTGCATAATGAGTGCAATATACACTTCCAAAAAAGTTCACCTGAATAACCTTCTCAAATAAACTCAGTTCATTCAATTCATCAAATCTTGATGCTACACCAAAACCCGCATTATTGATAAGGGTATCAATCCGGCCATAATTCGCAACAGTACTCTCAATTAAGTTTTTACATTGAGACTGATCGGCAACATCCGTGTGTATTACGATAGCCTTACCACCTAATTGATGACATTGTTGAGAAATTTCTTCAAGGTGCTCAATATTGCGGGCTGCCAAAGTAAGCCAAGCACCTTGTTCCGCAAGACGCAACGCCAAGTGCTGGCCAATCCCTGAGGATGCACCTGTTATGATAATAACATTTTCTAAAAACGTCTGTTTTTTCATTTATTTAATCTTTCCTATAATGTTAAACTGCTATTTAGACTTTGAATATGCAATCTTTCACCTGTAAGATTTTTACAAAATTTCATATAATAAATCACTAAAGTAATAATTTATGTATTGAAGGTCAAGTAAATAACAGAGAAAGGTTAAAAGGTTACATGAATTTTAGGAGGAGGAACTTGATAAACAATTGAGTGTTGTTTAAACTAAAGTTCACATAAGTCTATATAGCACCTGAACCTTTAATTGTAAAGCATTAATAATCAATCATCCAGAGAACAAAGGATTGAGGCTGATGACGGATTTGATGATAAAATCAATGTTTTTATTAACTTTTAAGCATCCCATCCCAAGTTTTACCGGAGAATTTTGGGATGGGATAGTATTTCTCTATTGTTTATGTAGAGAAGGACTCTGCAAGGTAATAAAAATCCGGCTCAAATGGTTGGGTTTTTTGTTCCTAATCTCCACAATAGATATTAATAGTTACACTTTTAAGAGAAACGATAGATAAATATTTTATTTCTACCTTTAATTGCTAAGCCATAATATACCTTAAATATACAATTTGCATGAATTGTAAAAACTATATCGGATGTTAAAAATTGGCTGATATGGTAATGAATGTAAAAGAAATCCAGTCAAAAACTATTCTTTCTGCATCCAAGGTTTATAACTATGTTATCAATCCTTATGTAGGATGTCAGCACGCTTGTCATTATTGTTATGCTCGCTTTATAAAAAGATTCACCGGACATAAGGAACCCTGGGGTAAGTTTGTCGACATTAAAACTAACGCAGCTGATTTATTAAGGGTCGAGATAAACAAGAAAAAATGTGGGAGAGTATGGATAAGTGGATTATGCGATCCTTACCAGCCTTTGGAAGCTAAATATAAGTTAACAAGGAACTGTCTGGAAATACTGATTTATAATAACTGGCCGGTGACAATTCAAACACGTTCTTCGTTAGTTCTCCGGGATATGGATATTCTAAAAGGAGCAAAGGATTTTGAAGTTGGACTTACGATCACTACAGCTGACGATGAGATAAGGAAATTATTTGAGCCAAATGCACCTCCGGTAAAAGAGCGGTTAAGTACTCTCGATGAATTACACCGATCCGGCATCCGGACTTACGCTATGATTGCTCCGATTCTTCCTGGAGCTGAAGCTCTGGCAAATGCTCTGAAAGGGAAGGTCAATTATATTATTGTTGACCGGATGAATTATCACTATGCCGATTGGATTTACAGGAAATATGGATTGGTAGATAAACTAACTGATGATTTCTTTGAAAGGACAGGTCACGAGCTTGCGTATGTCTGCAAAAAATCAGGCATAAGCTGTAATTTGACTTTTTAAATAATCTTTAAAGCATCTAGTAGAAAAAGAATATAGAAAAATTAATGAATCAAATCAATAATGATAAACGATAATAATTCCACAACAAAATTGGAATCAGATCAAATAAAGGGATTGAGGAATGATATAGAATCTCCTTGTAATGAAAAGAAAATTCCATTATGGTTAGTACTTTTAGATAATATTCCAACTTTAATTCTGTTTGTTCTTGGTGCTATCCTAGTATATCAGGTATCAACGATTGGAGCCGTAATTTTTGTTGTTTACTCATTATTCAGTTTTGTTTTTTTCTGGGCAAGAATATGTCCTTTTTGTCATCATTACAATACTTTAGCCTGCCCATGTGGATATGGTGCAATTTCAGCTAAATTATTTAAGAAACGACAGGATAAATCATTTAAAAAAGTATTCAAACAAAATATTGAGGTTGTATTTCCAAATTGGTTTGTACCATTTGCAATAGCAATATATTTATTAACAACTCGCTATACTAATCAAATACTTATTTTAACAATTGCATTTAGTTTGATCGGATTTATTATTATTCCCTTAATTTCCAGGCTAGTCGGATGTAAAAATTGTGAAATAAAAGAAGATTGTCCATGGATGAAAGTAAACATTCAAAATAAAGATCAATCTATACACTCAGGGGAAGCCATTTAAAAGTAACAGCCCTCAATACATAAATCCCAACCCTCACTATTGATAAGTGCTCGCCAGCGGCATCCAATTTTAATCGGCACTCGTGGGTTTGCATAAAGCAATATTTCATGACACAGCAAGAACCCCACTTCGTATGCCGAAAATTGTCTGCTACTCGCAACGGCTCGCCGTTTGATTGAATTTGATTGAGGGTATTTGGGATGCCATTTGTAAGATAAAGGATATAGTGTCTTTAAGGTATAGTATTGGGTCCTTGATAAAATAGTGAATTGAAATTTAATTGTTTTTCTCTTAATATAGTTGTAAATTTGGTTTTGTTGGAAGTCTGATTGCAAAATCCAGTCTGAGAGAGCACTTCATTTCGGAATAAACTGAGCACTAGTTTTCAGTGTTTAAAATATCATAAGCTATTGTATAATTGACTATTATATTGCACAATACTCTTTTCTCAATATGATCAAATATATCCCGAAATAATTGCTCTGCAGCTCCGAGATTTACATCTAAGGCGATTGAAAAGAAGTCTACGAACAACGTAGTGAAATTATACAATGTAAAAACACGATAAAATAGCGAGCTTGTCAAGTGAAATAAAATAGGATTTGTTGCCTGTTCTCAACAAAAAAAATCGTATGAGAAAATATGGGAGAAAATATGGGAGAAAATATACTGAAGACAGAGGAAAGTCTTTGTATGATTATAAAGGATGCTGGGGTATTCCTTGCGTTGTATGGATTATCATAATTATCCTGGGAGTGCTTTTTATACTTGTTTTGTTCAATAAGTTTATTACAGTATAAAATAGATTTTTCTGCTTATTCTCAAAAAAAGGTAAAAAGACGTAAAAATAAACTTAAAACAGAGATGAACACATCAAAACATAGGATTTACAGTCAAAAATTTGTTTCTGATTTACATTATGAAATGATGGAGCAAATAAGAAATTGTCAGACACAGGACGAACTTAACAGGATTGTTCAAAAAAACATAAGGCTGATTACAGGTTCTAAGGTAATTGACTTGGAAGTTTACAAACGACGTTGTGAAATTATACAGCATGAAAAGCAGATATAAAATTATATTATCTGTAAATTAACCTTGAGAAACAAATGGAGCATCTTGGACCTTTTTTAAAGCAACGCGATACCTCAAAAGAACTGACTATTATGTTCAAGACTTTGATGTACTATTATGCTTAGTACCAGAATGCTTATGTTAAACACAATGACAATGTCAAACAAGACGAGATTGAACTAATGGTTAACATGATATCAGCATTCATAAGCTTTTTAATAAATAAAAAATGATACGATAT
>JAPLEC010000389.1 GCA_026391515.1 Bacteroidia bacterium
CTTCTTTTAATGGTACAATGATCATAATAAAATTCTTTTTTAAACGAGGCGCAAAGATAAAAATAGAAAAAATCTTTTCAAAACTTTTAAGGAGATAATTTATCCATGTTGCTAAATTTTTGATAATTAACTGGTTGAAAATGCACTTGCTTATTTTTGATAGAATCTATTACAAGATACTAAATTTTGGAAGAAAAGAAAAATTGGGGAAGTTAATTTTTTCTTAAAATATTAGCGGAGTTATTCCCCCTTTGAATGGGGTCAGGGGGATGTCTTCCCCCTTTGAAGGGGGAGTCATTTTCCAAACTCCAGATATGGCCCTACCTTTCTTGCCTTCTCAGGTGTAATCAGCTTATTATCAACCAGATCACTCATACTGTTTAACTTTCCTTTAATTTCCACGTATTTTAAGATTGCAGACACTTCATATTTTTCAAAATATGGAAATCGCATAAGTTGTTTATAATCAGCCTGATTGATATTGATCTTTTTTATACATGATGAATCGGCTGTTACTCTTCCTGAAATAAGATTAAATGTCTCCTCCGAAAGACCATAAACTTCTCTTAATTGATCTACTGAAGCATAGCCGCCAAGCAGGTTTCTGAATTTGATAATCCTGATTGATAAAACAGGTCCAATTCCCGGAAGAGCCTCCAGGGATGCGGAGTCGCTGGTGTTTATATCGAGCAACTTCTTATCTTTTGCAAAGACCATTGATTTATCCTTTGTTAGATAAATCGCTTTGCTCTTTTTTACCTGAAGAGTATCTCCCGAATTCTCCCATTTCCCCAAAGGAATCATTTCAACCTTCGTATCACGCTTTGGTATTATAAACCTTACACCTGCAAAGGCTACTATTAAGATCAGAAGGATAAAGGACGATCTCCTTTCCCTGCGGGTATATCCAAACCAGCTTTTGAACGGTTCTGCAGAAAGTTGCTTCATAAAATTATGCAGTGAGACTTCTGCAATTTAAGAATTCCAGTGGAGATTATTCAGGATTCAGGATATTTTTTTGATGAAGATTTTCAGAATGGATACCCGATAGCAATAACCAGTGTAAAATCGTCTTTAAAATTATACGGTCCGTTTGCCGGGATCCATTTCGAACCGGATGTGATCCATGGATCGCGAAGTTTCATGCCCATATCTGCTCTCATAAGGACAAAGCTGAAATCAAATCTCAATCCTGCACCGGTTCCTACAGCGAAGTCATTATAGAACTGCTTAATATGGAACTGTGATCCGGGACGCGATGGGTCATAGCTATATGACCAGATATTTCCCGCGTCAAGGAAAAGAGCGCTTTCAAGTATCCAGAAAAGCTTGAACCGGTATTCGACATTAGCTTCAATTTTAATATCTGAAGTCTGGTTCAGGAATTTAATATCCTCTGGGACATAAGACCCCGGACCGAGTGAACGCACCTGCCATGCTCTGACGCCGTTGGCACCACCTCCAAAATATTGCTTTTCAAATGGTATTGCTTTTGAATTACCGTAAGGAATGCCAGCTCCGACAAATCCCCGGTAGACAATTGAACTGACATCATTTACAATTACATTATATCTGAAATCAATATCGGCTCTGACATATTGTGCAAACGGCTGACCAAGAATATTATAGCTGCCGTCAGTTTTTGAGATTCCGGCAATCTGGCTGGAAAGATTCAGCAGGTTCCCCGCTGCTTCAACATTTATCCTGACAAACCAGTAATCTCTCGATTTTTTTATCTTCTGATTACTAAATATATAGGAATAATTCCCTCCCACGATCATTACATCCCTGTAACTGTAAGCCAGGTAAGACGAAGATTTAATTTTTGCCTGGAAAGCAGAATCAATTGATAACAAATTGACCAGGTTCAGCTGTATAGGGTTAACAATATGTGTGTTAAAGGTATTCCCATTCCAGGTATATCCAAAAGTTGCATTGACCATTGTCCGGTTATAGAAAGGCATATTCTGATAATCGTATGCTGCCAGTATTGTGGTTGTCGGATTATATTTCTTTATAAAACTCTCTGTTTTGATGAATGGAACCATGAATTTGGGCAGTCTGAGACTGGTTTCTATTCCATATTCCTGGGTGCTTCGTAATTTTGTATTTTGCTGTGAAAGCGCTTCATAAGCACCTTTCAGCTTCAGGTTGAACAGTTCGGCACCTTTGAAAAGGTTTTTGTGCTGATAAATGAAGTTCAGGGCTCCGCCAAGGTTGCCAGCTGAGTTGGTTCCTTCAATTTCTATTTTAAAGGATTGCTGGCTTAAAAGAGTCAGCTGAATATTACAATCAAGAGTCAGTTCTCCTTCCTTTGAAGCATCCGGATTTTTAACTTCAGTGTAAAAAATATTTACAAGCCTGAATGTTTTTAAAGATAACAGGTGCGATTGCGTCCGGTCGGTGTTGGTTATATTATATAGATTCCCCGGCTTCAGGTAAAGCGATTGCACAATAAGGTTGAATTTCATCTTGGGTTTCTTTCTGGGAGAAATAAAAAAGAAACCCTCGTAATACGTCGTATCGAGACTCTTCAGATATGCTTCACCTCCTTCAAGTGCATCTCTGGGAACAAAGTCAGGATAAATGTAAATATTTCTGACTCTGTATATAGAATGAGGAACGAGTACAGCCTGGTTATTTGCATCAAGCCTTAGAAATTTCTTTACTCCGTAATAAATATTAACCTGTCGGTTGCCAATTGTACTATCAACATTGAAGAAAATATGGTCGGCCCCTGAAAAGCTGTAAAAACCATGATCTTTTACTGACCGTTCAAAACGTGATCTTTCAGCCTGCAGAACATCCACATCATATGGACTCCCTCTTTCTATCAGACAATTTACTGAGTCATAATTAAAAATCTTCCGGATAACTGAATCCGGAATTTCATAGTACAGGTTTCTTATAGTATATGGCGTTTTTAAATCAACATTGTAATAGACTTTCGATTTGCGGTTTGCAGTCTCGATAGTTTCCGTTACACGGCTGTCAAAATATCCTTTTGAAGCTATATAAGACATTATCTGATCTCTTGATTTTGTAGTAGCATAAGGATCAAAAATGACCGGCTCCTCCCCTATCTCCCTTAACCAGGAATGGGGCCACTTATTTTTATTAATATTTGAAAGATTGTATAAACCCAGATGAAATTTTGCACCAAAAATCTTCTTGTTCGGTTTCTGTTTGATATAAGGTAAAAGGTCTGATTTTTTAATTCCTTCCTTATTTATTATAACATGAGTCTCATCGAGAAGAGTTTCATCATGGGGGACATATTTAGTTGGATTACACGATGATAAAAATAGAATTATAATAATAAATTGAAGAAAAGACCTCAGGAAAGAAATATTTTTATTTGAGATATTTTTTTTCAAATTTTGCATTAAAAGAGTTACGCAAATATATCAAAATAAAGTATTAAGAAATACCCCCTTTCCCGTTTCCCCCAAGGGGGAAAAGCTAAATCATTCCTTCCCCCCTGGGGGAAGGTTAGGAAGGGGGTCTGTTAAAATCAGGGAAAAAGGAAAGTTTGTTTTGAAAAAAATATCTCAAAATGGTAAGTAAAACCAAGGCTAATTTCATTATATCCCTTCAGAAGAAAAAGGTAAGAGAGGATGAAAAATTGTATGTCATAGAAGGGGATAAGCTGGTAAAAGAGTTTCTGGCAGCAAAGGTTTCAGTAATGACACTGGTTGCCAAACCCGAATTCCTTAATTCTCTTCCTCTGTTTCACAAGCACGGAATTGGAGAGATTATACCTGCAAGTTATGATGAGCTGAAAAAGATCAGTTCGCTTAAAACACCACATAACGCGCTGGCAGTTATCGAGATGCCGGAAGTGAAAATGGATTTTGCAGATCTTAAAATGGGTCTTAAGGTCGCACTTGATTTTGTACAGGACCCGGGCAATCTTGGAACAATTATCAGGGCTGCTGCATGGTTTGGTATCAAAAACATTTATTGTTCCGAAGATTGTGTCGATGTCTATAATCCTAAAGTTATCCAGGCTAGCATGGGTGCAATCCTTAATGTGAAAGTGTTTTATACAGATCTTGTCAAACTGTTTGAAAAAGCTTCGGAGAATAAGATAAGAATATATGGAGCTCTGATTGAAGGAGAATCAATTTATTCACATAAGCTTGGTAATCAAGGAATTATTCTTTTGGGGAATGAATCAAAAGGAATCTCGGAAGAGCTGCTGCCTTTTATAACTGATAAGATAATGATCCCTAAAATAACTGATGCAAAATCAGGAATCGATTCTCTGAATGTCAGCATGGCAGCGTCAGTGATATTTTCAGAATTTACAAGAAGCAAAGGGAGATTGTTGTAGCTGATGGCTCGTGACTCATCGTACTACGAGCTATCAGCTACGAGCTATGAGCTTAATTGTCTGGCAACTGCTTCAGCTGCCCGCATTCCATCAACTGCTGATGAAACAATACCACCTGAATAACCAGATCCTTCTCCGCATGGATATAATCCTGAAATACTGATATGTTCCAATGTTTCCTCGTTACGAGGAACCCTTATCGGTGAAGAGGTTCTTGATTCAACACCCAGCACAACTGCCTCGTCAGTAAGAAATCCCTTCATCGCCGATCCAAATAACTTTAATCCTTCCCTTAACCTCCTGCTTATCGATGGAGGCAGCCAATCATGCATAGGCGAAGAGGTAGTACCGGGAGAGTATGATACCTTAGGCAGGGAAGAAGAAAGTTTGCCGGCAACAAAGTCTGTAAGACGTTGTGCAGGAGCACTTTGTGTCTTTCCTCCGTTGATCCAGGCATCTTTTTCAATTTCTTTTTGAAATTCCAGTCCGGAGAACTCTCCGTGATTCCTGTATTTCATAACGTCCTCCATTTTGATTTCAACAACGATACCAGAATTTGCAAACGGAGAGTTTCGTCCGGAGGGTGACATTCCGTTTACAACTACCTCTTCCTGCGATGTTGCAGATGGAACAATGAAACCGCCCGGGCACATGCAAAAAGAATATACACCTCTCCCATCTACCTGTTTTACAAGATTATAGGATGCAGCAGGAAGATAATTTCCTCTTGCATTGCCGTGATACTGGATCGTGTCAATCAGTTCCTGCGGATGCTCCACCCGTATACCCATCGCAAAAGGTTTCAATTCGACTTTAACTTCATGCATCCTGAGGATATCATAAATATCACGGGCCGAATGACCAGTAGCAAGAATGACATGTGAAGAAAATAATTTCTCATTTCCTGAAACAATTACACCTTTTATTGAATTACCTTCAATCAGAATATCTGTTACTCTTTTTTCCAGCAGGAAAAGGCCTCCTGCTTCAACAATTGAATTTTTGATTCCTTTGATAATCCCTGGCAGTTTATCTGTTCCCAGATGAGGATGTGCTTCATATAAGATATTATCACTGGCTCCATGAAAGCATAAAAGCTCAAGTACCCGGGAATTATCGCCTCTCTTTTTTGAGCGTGTGTAAAGCTTTCCGTCTGAATAAGTTCCGGCTCCACCTTCTCCAAAGCAATAATTGCTATCCGGATTGACAATATGGTCTCTGCTTATACGGGCTATATCTTTTTTGCGAGCTGATACATCCTTACCTCTTTCAACTATCACAGGACGAATACCAAGTTCAATCAGTCGCAAAGCTGCAAATAATCCGGCGGGACCTGCTCCCACAATTATAACTTCCTTCTCCCTTGAAACATCTTTTGACACAAATGGATTAATAAAAGGGACCACAGTTTCTTTGCCGGAAAAAACTTCCACAGTAAGATTAATTCTGATTGTTCTCTGTCTTGCATCAACTGATCGTTTGATAACTCTGATGCCTGAAATATCTGAAGGATGGAGCTTTGCAAGGGTTCCGGAGATTCTTCGGATGGCTTTATCGTCAGCTGCTGCTTCAGGACTAAGACTGATCTGAACCTGTACCGGCATTGTTATTCAAAATGAAAGGCAACAATCCACATCTGGGATTTCATCTTCTCTATTGAATTGCGAAATTCCTCATGTCCCGAAGCCGGTTCATCAGCAATAATATTGAATAGCCCGTTCGACATTTTGAGCTCGACTGACAGCTTAAACCAGGTCAGGTAAAAATCCAGTCCGGCTCCCAGTTCATAGTAAAGGTCTGGCCGTTTGAGCCTTATGTAGATAGGTTTATCCTCATCAAACTCTTTTTTACCTGCCAGGTCGTACCGGAAATTTAATCCGGTGACAAGGTACGGTCTGACATTATTCAGCCTGTCACCCTTATATTTTAAAAGGACAGGAGCCTCAATAAAAGATGATTCGAGTCTTTGCTGTTCGTTTACAAGAACCCCGTTTTTATAGTATCTTACATTTCTCTGCCCGAATGAAACCCCGGGAAGAAACCTGATATCAAAGTGGTTAACAGGATGAAGATCCATCACGATCTGAATATTAATCCCAGGATTTAGTCTTGAAACTTCAGGATAGAGAGAATCTATTGCAAGATTTGTTTGTGATGGGGTAATATTAAAATCCATTGTGTTGAAGCCAAGGCTGAAACCGAAATGTAGAAGCTTATCATCGTACCATGATTTATTCTTTGGCTTCTGTTTTTGTCCGGACAGATTTAGAGGGATGAGCAGAACACAAACTGCAGCTAATATGGATAATTTTCCTTTTCTCAACCTGATTCTGTTTAAAGTCCCAAGATAATAAACTGCGATGAATAAATATTATTGCATTTATAACTTCAAACCTGTATAAATGGTTGCGATGCCGAAAGAAAGTT
>JAPLEC010000285.1 GCA_026391515.1 Bacteroidia bacterium
GGTCAGAAAGGTCATCTGGGCGGATCGTGTTCCCTTAGTGAAATTATAGCTGTACTTTATTTTCACCAGATGAAACATGATCCAAAAAATCCGAAATGGGAGGAAAGAGACAGATTCCTGCTGAGTAAAGGACATGCAGCTCTTATACAATACGCTGCACTTGCCGAAGCCGGATATTTTCCAAAAACTGAACTGGACAAAGTAAAGCGTTTAGGTGCTATGCTGCAGGGACATCCGGATATGAAAACCACACCGGGCATTGAAGCCAATACAGGTTCTTTAGGGCAGGGATTATCAATGGCATGCGGCATGGCAGCAGGTATCAGAATTGATAAGAAGAAAAGCAAAGTTTATTGTGTGATAGGCGACGGGGAGATTGCTGAAGGACAAATATGGGAAGCTGCAATGGCAGCATCATATTATAAACTCGACAACCTGATAGTTTTCCTGGATAAAAACAATCTGATGGCGACAGGTCCGGTTATTGAACGCTATAATACGAATCCGCTTATGGAAAAATGGGAAGCTTTCGGCTGGCATGTTTCCAGGGTCGATGGACATAATATTGAAGAGATTATTAATGCTCTCAGCCAGGTTGAAAAAATCACTGGCAAGCCGAAAATAATTATTGCTCACACTATTAAAGGTAAAGGTATATCCTTCGCAGAAAATATTGCAGCATTTCATAACGGAGAGCTTACAAAAGATCAGTTTGATCTTGCATGTTCAGAACTTAATAAAAATAATTAAGCATTTATGAGATATCAGAATCAAAGGCAGGTATATGGCGAGACATTAGTTGAGCTGGGGACAGAGAATAAAAATATTGTTGTTCTGGAAGCTGACCTGGGTAAATCAACAATGACTACTTTGTTTGAACAGAAATTCCCTGAACGGTTTTTTGAAATGGGAATTGGTGAGGCGAACATGACTTCTTTTGCAGCAGGTCTCTCTTTGACCGGGAAAATTGCTTTTACTAATTCTTTTGCTGTCTTTGCTGCAGGACGGGCATTTGATCAGATACGACAGGGGATCAGTATACCCGGATTAAATGTAAAAATTGTCGGATCGAGTGCCGGACTTTCTGATTTTGGCGATGGCGCGACACACCAATCCGTTGAGGATGTTGCCATAATGAGAGCAATACCTAATATGACAGTACTGGTTCCGGCAGACGGAATTGAGACCAGGAAGATGATGATAAAAATTGTGGAATATGACGGTCCAGTCTATTTACGGATAAACCGGCATGATTTGCCGGATTTATTTCCTGAAGACCAGGAATTCATTATCGGGAAACCTTATCTGATAAGAAAAGGGAATGACATTGTTGTTTTTGCAAATGGTATTATGGTATCAAAAGCTGTAGAGGCGGCAGAAACTCTGGAAAAAGAAGGAATCTCAGTCAGAGTGGTGAATGTCAGCTCATTAAAGCCCATTGATGAAGATGAAATAAAAAAATATGCAGATAATGTAAGAGGTATTATAACGGCCGAAGAACATTCTCTTATTGGAGGTCTGGCCAGTGCAGTTACATATATCCTCCGTGGCAGAGGGGTAAATATTATTCCTGTGGGGATTGAAGACAGGTTCGGACAATCAACTCATAGTTATGAGGAGCTCCTGGAAGAATACGGATTAACTGTAAATAACATTATTGATTCGGTGAAAAAAATGCTATAAAACTAAAATCACTAAGCAACTCTCTTGCTGTTAATAATTGTTCTTATTATTTGCATCTTATTTATAGTTTATTTTTAATCAGAAATTAGTGGAGGAAAATAAATGATGGAAAAAATGAAAGCTGTTGTAAAATATGCAGATGCAGCAGGTGCCACTGAACTGCGTGATGTCCCGGTTCCTGAGATCGGAGAAACAGATGTCCTCGTTGAAGTAGCTTTTACAGGTGTCTGCGGAACAGATCCTCACCTGCACAAAAATACATCGGCATTTAAGTTTGTGCGGCCGTTTATACTGGGACATGAATTTGCAGGAACAATTGTTAAGGCCGGTGATAAAGTGACAGGTTTTTCTGTCGGGAACAGAGTGACATCTGAAACTCATGCAGAATATTGCGGGAAATGTACTCTTTGCAGGACGAACAATTATCCGCTGTGTAAGGAAAGGAGGGGATATGGGTTCCACGTTGATGGAGCATTTACAAAATATGTAAAAGTGCCGCAAAGAATCCTGCATCATGTTCCGGATAACGTCTCATTGAAAGCTGCTTCAATAACAGAACCTTTTTGTGTTGCATATAAAGCATTTGTTTCCAACAGCAACGTAAGCCCCGGTGATACTGTTGTAGTAATTGGTCCAGGTTCAATTGGAATTCTTTGTGCCAGGCTGGCTCAGTTGTCCGGTGCCGGTGAAATCGTGGTAATAGGAACTGAAGGCGACGACAAAAGACTTGAACTTTCAAAAGATTTTGGTGCAACAATTATAATCAATTCGTCGAAAGAAGATCCACTAAAAAGAATACTGTCTCTTGGTGATGGCTATGGCGCTGATCTTATACTTGATCTGGCAGGAAGTTCATCTACTCTGAAACTTTCAATGGATGCTGTAAGGCCAGCCGGCCAGATTACTAAAATAGGATGGGGCCGCCAACCTGTCGATTTCAGTCTTGATCCGATAATTGCAAAATCAGTGACACTGAGAGGACACTTCAGCCATACATGGGATGTCTGGGAAAAATGTCTGACGCTCATGGGTAAAGGACTGGTTGACCTGGAAAGACTTATAACTCATGAACTTCCAATTGATCAATGGGAAAAAGCATTTGATCTGAGCGAATCAAAAAAGGCGGTCAAAGTTGTATTAAAACCAATTTAAGCATAAACAGAAAAAATATATTAAGATGTACAAAATAGGTTTTATTGGTTTAGGCATTATGGGAAAACCCATGGCAAGAAATCTGCTGAAAGCAGGTTATAAGTTAATTATTTACGATATAAATGCTGATGTAATAAAGGAGCTCATTAAGGATGGAGCAAAAGAAGGGAAATCATCATGCGATGTTGCTTCTCAAAGCGAGGTAATCATAACAATGCTCCCAAACTCACCAGACGTAAAAGAGGTTGTTCTTGGTGAAAATGGAATAATTAAAGGGATTAATCCGGGTTCAGTATTGATTGATATGAGCTCAATAGCGCCTTTAGTTTCCAGGGAATTAGCAGAAAAGCTTCTTCAGAAAAATGTTGTAATGCTTGACGCACCTGTGAGTGGCGGAGAACCTAAAGCAATTGAAGGTACATTAGCCATTATGGCAGGAGGACCTGAAGAGACTTTTAACAAAGTCAAAGATATCCTGAACGCTATGGGTTCATCTGTGAAGCTTGTTGGTGAAATAGGCAGCGGAAATATAACCAAACTTGCAAATCAGATTATTGTTGCTTTAAATATTGCTGCGATAAGTGAAGCTATGGTTCTGGCAACCAAAGCAGGTGTTGATCCGGAAAAAGTTTATCAGGCTATCAGGGGAGGACTGGCCGGCAGCGCTGCTCTCGACGCTAAAATGCCTATGATCCTTAATGGCAATTTCAAACCGGGTTTCAGAATAGAGCTTCATATAAAAGACCTGATAAATGCGCTTAATACAGCAAAAGAATTAAGTGTACCGGATACACTTACAAGCAAGGTTCTTGAAATATTGCAGGAATTGAAAGCTGAAGGCAAGGCTAAAGATGATCACGGAGGCATCATCCAGTTTTATGAAAAAGCAGCTAAAGTAGAAGTCAGGAAGAAAGCTTAATAAGCCTTATAATATTCCCTGTTGAGCCGTGCAATATTGGTGAGCTTGATCTGCTTTGGACATTCTGCTTCGCAAGCACCTGTATTTGAACAACTTCCAAATCCAAGCTCATCCATTTTTTCAACCATAGCTCTTACCCTTTCCTTAGCTTCAACACGTCCCTGCGGGAGTAAGGCAAACTGTGAAATCTTCGCTGAGATAAACAACATTGCCGAAGCATTTTTGCAGGCAGCAACACAGGCTCCGCAACCTATACATATTGATGAATCAAAAGCTTCGTCCGATTTTTTCTTTTGAGCAAGTATCGAATTTGCTTCAGGTGCTGCTCCCGCATTTATTGAAATAAATCCTCCGGCAATCTGTATTTTATCAAATGCACTCCTGTCAACAATCAGATCTTTGATTACAGGAAATGGCTTAGCTCTCCATGGTTCAATCCATATCGTTTCTCCTTCTTTAAAATATCTCATGGACAAATGGCAGGTTGTAACTGCAGGCACAGGTCCGTGAGGATGCCCGTTGATATACATTCCGCATGAGCCGCATATACCCTCACGACAATCATGGTCGAATGCCACAGGATCTTTATCCTCTTCAACCAGCTTTTTGTTGAGAGCATCAAGCATTTCGAGAAATGACATCTCAGGTGCGACATCATCCATCTTATATGTTACAAAAGTGCCTTTTACTTTTGCATTCTTCTGACGCCATATTTTTAAAGTTAATTTCATGTTTTTTTCTTTTAAAATTTTACATCCCCCTGTCCCCCGTTGGCTTCGCCGATCCCGCAAGCGGGATTCAAAGGGGGAACATTAGAGCGTCATCACCATAGAGCCTTAAAACCTCAACGCCTTAAAACCTTTATTTATAGCTTCTTACTTTCATTTCAACTTCTTCAAATTTTAGTTCTTCCTTGTGAAGCATATGTGGTTTCCCTTCACCAATATATTCCCAGGCTGCCACATAAGCAAATTCCTCATCATTTCTAAGGGCCTCGCCATCAGGTGTCTGATATTCTTCCCTGAAATGGGCGCCGCACGATTCTTTTCTGTTAAGAGCATCAGTTATAAGCAATTGTGTCAGCTCAAAATAGTCTGCTACCCTGCCTGCTTTATCAAGCTCCATATTCAATTCGTTTGCTGTTCCGGGTATGTTAAGATCTTTCCAGAACTCATCCCTTAGTTCACGTATCATATCAAGAGCTTTTTTCAAACCTGCTTCATTGCGGGTCATACCGACATAATCCCACATGATCTTTCCGAGACGCTTGTGAAATGAAGCGGCAGTCTGTTTGCCTTTGATTGACATAAGCTTATTAATTCTCTCAACTGCAGCTTTTTCAGCTTTTGCAAATTCGGGTTTGTCAGTAGAAATTTTTGGAACACGGATCTCATCGGCGAGATAATTACTGATAGTATTTGGAAGGACGAAATAACCATCACCGGCTGCCTGCATAAGGGAACTTGCCCCAAGCCTGTTAGCGCCATGATCCGAAAAATTTGATTCCCCGATAGCGTACAGACCCGGGATTGTTGTCATAAGCTCATAATCGACCCATAATCCGCCCATAGTATAGTGACCGGCAGGATAAATACGCATCGGCTCCTCATAAGGATCCATTCCCGTGATAGTCTTGTACATCTCGAAAAGGTTTCCGTATTTATTCTCAATAGCTTTTTTCCCCTGTTTATTAATAGCATCACTGAAATCGAGATTTACTGCAAGCTTAGTTTCCCCTACTCCATATCCGGCATCACATCGTTCTTTGGCTGCCCTGGATGCTACATCCCTGGGTACAAGATTTCCAAATGTAGGATACCTTCTTTCAAGAAAATAATCCCTTTCCTCTTCGGGTATATCGTTAGCAGGACGTGTGTCATCTTTTGTTTTAGGAACCCATACACGACCATCATTACGGAGTGATTCCGACATAAGAGTCAGCTTGGACTGGAATTCATTCAGTTGTGGAACACAGGTAGGATGAATCTGAACGAAGCTTGGATTAGCGAAAAATGCACCCTTTTTATGTGCTTTCCAGGCAGCTGACGCATTTGAATTAACAGCCAATGTCGAAAGATAATAAATTGTGCCATAGCCACCTGTGGCAAGGACAACAGCATGAGCCCCATGCCTCTCAATCTCGCCGGTAAGGAGATTGCGTGTAATTATACCACGTGCTTTACCATCAATTACAACCAGATCAAGCATCTCGCGGCGGGGAAACATTTTCACATTTCCCTTTTTTATCTGCCTGTTCAGCGATGAATAACATCCCAGAAGACATTGCTGACCTGTTTGCCCTTTTGCATAAAAAGTTCTTGAGACCTGTACTCCGCCAAACGATCTTGTATCGAGTGTGCCTCCATAATCACGTGCAAACGGAACTCCAAGTGCAGTGAAATGGTCAATTACCTGGTTGCTCACCTCTGCTGCCCTATAAACATTTGCTTCGCGGGCACGATAATCGCCTCCTTTAATCATATCATAGAAAAGACGATACACAGAATCTCCATCATTCTGATAATTCTTTGCCGCATTTATTCCACCCTGTGCAGCAACAGAATGTGCCCTTCGGGGAGAGTCCTGGTAACAGAAGTTTTTTACGCTATAGCCAAGCTCGCCAAGTGCCGAGGCAGCGCCTGCCCCGGATAATCCGGTACCTACTACAATTATTTCCAGCTTCTTCTTATTTGCCGGGTTAACCAGCTTTACGGAAGCTTTATATTTTGTCCATTTTTGGGCGAGTGGGCCATCGGGTATCTTTGAATTAAGTTTTCCCATGTTCTTATTTTTTTCTATCTGAAAAGCCAGAGTGTTAACGAAATAAAAGCAAAACCGGCCGGAATTAAAATTGCATAAATCCATGCCACAACATTAACCACCGGTGTCCATATTCTGTGATTAAGTCCAAGTGTCCGGAATGCTGAAGAGAATGCATGAAAAAGGTGAAGTCCCAGCAGCACAAAACATACGAGATATATATAATTATAAGCCGGAATCTTGAAAAGGTTATGGGCTGTCAAGTAAAAATTTTCAGGATGCCCGGGTACAAGCCCAAGCCTGATGAAATAAAAATTAATAAAATGAAGAACCAGGAAAATTAGTATTGTACTTCCGGTCCAGATCGTAAACCTTGAAAAGAAAGAAGTCTCTGATTTGTTTCCTCCAGCATATCCGACCGGCCTTGCAAGCCAGTTCTGGATCTGAAGGAAAATACCCCAGAAAATATGAATCAATATTGCAATGAAAAGCACGATCTCGATAATTTTTATAACCGGAAAAGTTGCCATAAAATGTGCGGCTCTGTTAAATGGTTCCGGAACACTCTTCAGAAGCATAAGATTGATTATAAGGTGGACCGGCAGGAATAAAAGAAGAAAAAGTCCTGCCAGTGCCATCATGAATTTTTTAGAGAGAGATGAAAAAATATGTTTATTCATTGGATATGAAATATTTACAGTTAAATTTTTATCATGGGAGCTTTTCATAAAAATAGAATTATTTAATAACATTAACAATGAACAAATCCCATGCTTTAAAAATTATTACACTTAACTTTACCGGAAACGATTATCATGGAGAAACTTTTTGAATATATTACTGATAAAATTCATTACTACGATCAGGGCAGGGGAGATGTAATAGTTTTGCTTCATGGTTATCTTGAGACATCAGAGGTTTGGAACTATTTCGCAAAAAAACTCAGTGAGAAATTCAGGATTATTTCAGTCGATTTACCGGGACATGGTAAATCAGAGAGCTATGGTGAAGTTCTTACCATGGAATTTATGGCGACCTTAATAAAAAATCTTCTTGAGAGCCTGAACATAAAAAAAGTTTTTCTTATCGGACATTCCCTGGGTGGTTATATTACTCTTGCCTTTACAGAACTCTACCCTGGTATGCTTTCAGGATATTGTTTGTTTCATTCACAGCCTTTTGCCGATTCACCAGAGACTCTTGAAAAAAGAAAACGGGAAATATACCTTGTAAAAGAAGGGAATAAAGATCTGATGATTCCGGATAATATTTCCAGAATGTTTGCCGCATCTAATCTTCAGAAATTCTCAGATGCCTTCAAAAAATCAAAAGAAGTCGCTCTGTCAATTAAAGGTGAAGGAATAATAGCGGTACTTAAAGGCATGATGGCCCGACCTTCAAGGTTATCAGTTATGGAATCAGGAAAAGTGCCCTGCCTCTGG
>JAPLEC010000197.1 GCA_026391515.1 Bacteroidia bacterium
CATAAGAGGATAATAATAAGTGGAGGAGGCACCGGAGGCCATATATTCCCTGCCATTTCGGTCGCCAATGCTTTGCGGAGAATTGATTCGGAGATCGAAATCCTTTTTGTCGGGGCTGAAGGCAGAATGGAAATGGAAAAAGTACCTTCTGCCGGCTATAAAATAGTCGGCTTACCTGTAGCCGGTTTTTATCGGAGCCTGACCATTAAAAATTTCTCTGTATTATTTAAGCTTGTTAAAAGCCTCTTTCTTGCAAGAAAGATCATAAAAGATTTTGATCCCGATGTGGTCGTGGGAGTGGGTGGTTATGCCAGCGGCCCGGTACTCAGACAAGCCGGATGGATGGGGATTCCAACTCTGATACAGGAGCAGAACAGCTATGCAGGAATTACCAATAAGCTTCTTGCAAAAAAGGCGTCCACAATATGTGTCGCCTATGATAATATGGAAAAATATTTTCCGGCAAAGAAAATTATCAAGACCGGAAATCCGGTACGTCAGAATTTTGATAACCTTGATAATCTGCACAATGAAGCTCTCGCGTTCTTTAAACTGAAAAGAAATATCCCAGTGATTCTTGTTCTTGGCGGTTCCCTCGGTGCCGGAGCAATTAATAAAAGCCTTTCAGAGAATATTCAGAAAATGATTACCTCAGGATACCAGTGGTTATGGCAGACCGGACAACTTTATTTCGAAAACGTAAATGCCCTTGTTTCTCTTTTATCTACGGAAACTATTTCGGTACATAGTTTTATAAACAGAATGGACTATGCTTTTGCTGCTGCCGATGTTATCGTTTCAAGAGCTGGTGCAGGTACAATTTCTGAATTATGTCTTGTCGGGAAACCGGTCATCCTGGTACCATCTCCTAATGTTGCTGAAGATCATCAGACAAGAAATGCTCTGGCTCTCTCATATATGAATGCAGCGATGGTGGTTAAGGATGATGAAGCTGCGAAACATCTTGTAGATGAGGCAATTAAGCTTATTTCTGATAACGAGGAAAAAGCTGTTCTCTCCTCAAATATTATAAAAATGGCTAACAGAGATGCTGATGTAAAAATTGCAGAAGAGGTGCTTAAGCTTGTTAGAAAATGATTGGTTTTAAAAACATAGAAGGAATTTATTTTGTCGGGATAGGAGGGATCGGCATGAGCGCTCTTGCATTGTATTTTGCAAAGGCAGGTTATACTATTGCAGGCTATGACAGATCAAAAAGCATAATTACTGACAGACTTGCCTTATCAGATTGCAAAATATCATTTGAAGATGATCCTGAAACAATACCCTCTTTATTTAAGGATGTACCAGGCAAAAACAAAGTCCTCATAGTATTTACACCTGCAATACCAGCAGAAAATCAGATACTTACGTTCTTCAGAAAAAACAATTATAAGTTACATAAGAGATCGGAAATCCTTGGAGAAATTTCTTCAAAAACTGATACAATTGCAGTTGCAGGAACACACGGAAAAACGACTATTTCGACAATGATCGCCCACCTCCTGAAACAATCACATGTCGACTGCTCTGCATTTCTCGGAGGGATTTCAAAGAATTATGATTCAAATCTTTTAACAGGCGAAGGACGTTTTACAGTTATTGAGGCAGATGAATATGACCGTTCTTTCCACCGATTAAATCCGTTAATGGCAGTAGTTACAGCCGTTGATCCGGATCATCTCGAGATTTACGGAAATCATAAAGCGATGATTGAAGCATATAATGAATTCTGCAGGAAGATCAGGTCAGGCGGAACTCTCATTTATAATTTTAGTATTAAAGATCAGATCAGATGTCCTGATAATGTCAAATGCCTGACATACGGGAATGTTCCTGATGCTGATTTCAGATATTCTGATATTGAGCATAAGGATGATTATTACAGATTCAGCCTGAAAACTCCGAATGGCACAATAAACGATCTTCATTTTCCATTCCCCGGCATCATAAATATAGAAAACCTGACAGCATCAATTGCAATTGGGCTGAATTGCGGTGTAACAGAAACTGAAATACGGAAAGCAATTATACTATTTAAGGGTGTCAGGAGGAGATTTGATATAAGGGTCGATCAGCCAGGCCTGACATATATTGATGATTATGCTCATCACCCCGAAGAGATTAAGGCATTAATTACATCAGTCAGGGAATATTTCGGGAAAAGAAAAATAACAGGAATTTTTCAGCCTCATCTCTTCACACGTACCAGGGATCATGCAATTGGATTTGCAAAAATCCTCGATGAGCTGGATGAAATTATTCTTCTTCCTGTTTATCCGGCCAGAGAAAATCCTATACCGGGT
>JAPLEC010000445.1 GCA_026391515.1 Bacteroidia bacterium
CATGCTCCTGCTTCAGTAAATGATGCAAGCTCTTCAACGGGGACTTTTCGTCTTTCGGTTTTCATACCGAGACTTTTCGCTATCTCAATCAGACTCATATTTGTAATTGAATTCAGAATTGATTCTGATTTCGGTGTTATGTATGTATTGTCTTTTATTCCAAAGAAATTTGCCGGGCCGCATTCATCGATATACTTCTTTTCTCTGGCATCAAGAAAGATGGTGCTGGCATATCCTCCTTCTTTTCCTGCAACTAAAGCACGAAGGCTCGCTGCATAATTACCGCCGACTTTAAAAATACCTGTCCCCAGAGGAGCAGCCCTATCCACGTCCCTGCAGATCAGCATGTTAACAGGCTTAACGCCGCCTTTGAAATATGGTCCTACCGGAGTTACGAATACAATGAACGTGTATTCAGCCGATGGCTTTACTCCTACCTCTGCACCGCTGCCGTATAATAAAGGTCTGACATATAATGATGCTCCCGAACCATAAGGTGGAACAAATTTCTTATTCAGCTTTATCGCCTGGAACAGTGCTTCCCTGAAAAGTTCTACCGGAACCGGAGCCATCTTGATTCCTTCAGCAGATAAGATAAGCCGTTTAGCATTTTCATCCCACCTGAACAGACGTATTTTTCCGTCTTTCCCCATATATGCTTTTAACCCTTCAAATGCCTCCTGCCCGTAATGCAAGCCTGTTGCAGCTATATGGATATCAATATATTCAGAAGAGGAAACTTCCAGCTTTCCCCATTTACCATTTTTATAGCTGCAACGGATATTAAAATCGGTTTTGATATATCCGAATGGCAGATTCTTCCAATCGAGCAATTCCATAAATTTTTTGTTTTTAAACGTCGTAAAAGTACATTTAAAAAATATTCTTTTCAATTTTCCGATCAGATTCCCTGCTATTCATTTATTGCCTGGAGTGCAGAAACCTGATCTTCTATTGCGACACTTCTTAAGAGTTTGCCGGTATTGGTTAAAAACTCATGATCGATCAGAAGCTTTCTCTGAATTTCTATCCATTCCTTCCTGCTGTGCGATTTACCGTATTCTGACTCTTCTCTTAACAGTTTGTCTGTTAATTTCAAATAATCAACACGGCCCAGGTAATCGTACCTTGCATCATGTAAAATAGAGTCAACTATTGATTCCTGTTTGTCATCAAATGAGTTTTTAATAATTCTCTTGACCTCATCAATATTTATCTGGTCAAAACCATATTTTGGCAGCATTTCTTCAATCACAAGGTAAGAAGCTTCCAATGGTTTATCATAGTCATTGATAAAACCTGTAAGCATAAATACCGAAGCGAGCTTCAGATTGATAAATTCTTCCTCGGGTAGTTTTTCAGCTGTAGCCAGAAGATCGACCTGGTTGCTGATATTTTTTAAAAGGGATGAATTATGAAAATAAAGGTTAGGAGGAGCTTCATCATCAAACAATTTAATAATAGCCTCTTCGATATCCTGAAGCTTGATCATCTGCATTTTCAGAATGAACTTTTTATTTGGCTTCCCTTCCTCATCTCTTAATTCCGGAACTATACCGTCGATAAAATACATGTCAAGCTCGCCTTTATATTTTACCGGCATTTTACCTCTGTGCTCACAAATAAAAAAGTCTTTAACAAATTCATAGGTTGTTCCTGAAATATTGATTTTCCCGGCTTCTCCGGATGACTCCATCCTGCTGGCAGTATTCACCGTATCACCCCATATGTCGTATGAAAGCTTTTTCTGTCCTACAACACCGGCAACAACAGTCCCGGTATGAATCCCTATTCTTATATCCCAGAATTTCATCCCCTCAAGCTCTGATGTCTCTTTAAGCTTACTCATGTAAACCTGCATCTCAAGCGCGGCAAGAATTACCTCAACAGGATTAGTCCGATTCTTTTCAGGAATTCCTCCTGCGCACATATAAGCGTCGCCGATTGTTTTAATCTTCTCTATGCCAAGCCGCTCTACAACAGAATCGAAATAGAAGAAAAATTTGTCAAGCTCGTCTATCAGAACCTCGGGATTTGTCTCTTCAGCAATCTTGGTAAATCCCTGGATATCTGAAAATAAGACAGTAACGAAATTATATTTAATTTTGGTTGCCTTTCCTTTCTCCATAATTTCGCTGGCAGTATTTTTAGGCAGCACATTGGCAAGAAGATTTTCCGTTTTTTCCTTTTCAATAATCAGATCTTCTGTCCTTTTATTGATAATTTGCTCGAGCAGATGTTGCGTACGGGCAAACCTAAGGGTCAGAGTAGCATATAAAGCCCATATAATGAGAGCCGCCAGACACAAGTACAGTAAAATGGCAAAAGGGGAAAAGTACCAGAGGGGCAGCACTTTAAAATCGAAGAGTGATAATTCGCTGGTAGTTTTATTCTTATCAAAGTACCGAATCCGTAATTCATATTTTCCTGCCGGAAGATTTGTATATTCCTTATAATCAGCTTTACTCAACGGACTCCATTTCTTATCAAATCCATCAAGAAAAAATTGATACATTGTTGTATCAGAATCAGCTAATTCAAATGCAATATTACGATTCTTATAATCCAGAAGCATGTACTTTGATGCAGGTATATCGATAATAGAATCTCCGTTAATTATAACTCGTTTCAATACAGGATTTTGTCCGGAGCCTTGAATTGCTCCCAAAAATGATAATTCAAGGAGAATTATTGATATGATAAGAATTCCATACTTTGTGCTCAGAAATCTTCTTAAAAGCATATAAAACTGAAATATATCAATTCAAATGTAGCACTTAATATAGACCGGTCAAAAGGAAAGATCAATTTTAAGTATTTTTGCCCCGGGTAATAATGCGAAAAAATGCAACTGGTTTTTGCCACTAATAACGATTATAAAATAAGAGAGATAAAAAATATCCTTGGCGACAGCTTTAACCTGTTAAGTCTGAAGGATTTAAATATTGAAGAGGAAATCCCTGAAAATGAACCGTCACTTGAGGGAAATGCAATGTACAAAGCCCGGTATATTCATAAAATCGTGAATATGAATGTTTTTGCCGATGATACCGGATTGGAGATATATGCATTGAATGGCTTGCCGGGTATTCATTCAGCACGATTTGCCGGAGAAAATAAAGATTCAAATGCCAATATTGAAAAAGCCCTCTCAATGATGGGGCATACAACAAACAGAAAAGCAAGATTCAGAACTGTTATTGCCCTGATATTTAATGAGAAAGAATATTTATTTGAAGGAATTGTAAATGGCAAAATCATTAATGAAAAAAGAGGGAATAAAGGATTCGGATACGATCCTGTATTTCTTCCCGATGGTAAGGATCTTACATTTGCTGAAATGCCGCTCGAAGAAAAAAACAGAATTTCTCACAGGGCAAGAGCTTTTGAAAAACTGAGAGAGTTTCTTTTGCATAATCAGTATGCAGACAATAAAGGAGTTATTTAACTGTTTAATTCTCTGATGAGGAAATTATTGATATTTACCGGTTTTCTGTTTTTTGCTTGTTTTTTACGGGCACAGACTCCTGTCGGAACATGGATTGATTGTCTTAATTACACCACTGCTACAAGCCTGGCTGCAGGCTCAAAAGAGGTATATGCTTCAACAGGTTCATCTGTAATAGCTTACAATAAGGAATTTGAGGAATTAAGAAAATTATCCCGAATAACCGGACTTACAGAAACAGGAATAAGTACAATTGCCTGGTCGGAAGAGAATGAGACTTTAATCATAGCATATTCAACTTCAAATATTGATCTTTTAAAAAACAATACAATTTATAACATCCCTGATATATACAGGAAATACATCCCGGGAAATAAAACAATTAACAGGATACGGACTAATGGCAAATATGCCTATCTGGCCTGTGGTTTCGGAATCGTTCTGATTGATCTTGTGAAAAATGAGATTTATGATACATGGAAGCCGGGTAACGATTCTGAAATTGCTGAAGTCTGGGATGTTGCTTTTGGAGATGGTAAAGTTTATGCTGCAACAGGAATTGGTATTTTTTCTGCTGATATCACTAATCCGGGTTTAGCCTATTACGGAAACTGGTCGCGCGTAAATTCCCTTCCTTCTCCCGGGGCAAAATATACTCTGGCACTATATTCAGGAAACAAATTGTATATTAACAGGTCGGGACAATATTTCCCTGGCGATTCTATTTATGTAATCACAACCGGCTGCTCCTTATTTTCTTATGTAAATGGCGTTTTCAATTATTCACTGGATCAAACCACAGGAGGTTTTACGGTTTCCTCAAATGGTCTTATAAGGTATTATCTGAATAATGGAAATATTCAAAGAACTATTACTTCATATGGCTGGGGAATTCCATCTGCAGCCCAGTCAGTTGTGGATAATGGAGATATTTATGTTGCAGATGTAAATTACGGTCTGATCAGGGGAGATAATTTCTCAGATTATTCTGCATTGACTTTTCCTGGTCCGGTTTCCAATAATGCAGTTAGTATAATATCGACTAATGGTAAAACAATAATTTGCGGAGGAGGAGTCGATGTTTCATGGAATAATCTTTGGAGACATCTGGAAATATCTGTTAACGAAAATAATGAATGGACTACTATTAAATCAGATACTATTTCTGATCCTGTAAGGGCTCTTGTGGATCCTGCAAATAATAATCATTTTTATGTTGCGACCTGGGGCGGAGGATTGCTTGAATATGAAAATAATATTCTTAAAAAGCAGTATAATGATTCTAATTCACCGCTCCATACAATAATCCCGGGAAAACCGTATGTAAGAATATGCGGACTGGCAATGGATAATGACAAGAACCTCTGGATTACACAAACAGAAATGCCCGGCAGCATAAAAATCCTTAAACCCGATGGTAACTGGATTGTGAATCCAATAACACTGGATGTCCCGGCGATTGGAGATATAATTATAACAAAAAGTGGTTATAAATGGGTTCTTTTACCAAGAGGTGATGGTCTTTTTATACTTGACGATAATGAAACTCCGGATTACTCCGATGATGATGTGTCTAAAGAAATGATTGTGACCGATTCCGAGAATAATATGATCACAAACGTCTATTGCTTCACTGAAGATCTTGATGGTAACATCTGGATCGGCACCGATCAGGGTCCTATGATATATTATAATCCTGATAAGGTATTTACCGAAGATCTTAAAGCTTACCGCATAAAAATCCCTCGAAATGATGGATCAGGCCTGGCAGATTATATGCTTGGTACGGAAACTATTACATCTATGGCAGTTGATGGTGCCAACAGAAAATGGCTGGGCACATTAAGTTCAGGCGCATACCTCCTGTCGCCGGATGGCACTACCCAGGTAAAAAACTTCAACGAAGATAATAGTCCGATTTTTTCAAATTCTATAACCAGCGTTGCTGTCGATGATAAGTCCGGTTACATCTGGCTTGCTACTTCTAAAGGTGTCATTTCAGTGAGAAGTGATGCAACAGCAGGTAAGGATTCTTTCTCCAATGTTTATTCTTTTCCTAATCCTGTCAGGGAAGATTTTACCGGCAATGTTACTATTACGGGACTTATGAGAGATACCCAGATCAGAATAACTGATGTCAGCGGTAACCTTGTATTTAAAATGGTATCTGACGGCGGACAGGCTACATGGGATCTTACAACTTATAATGGCCGTCGGGTTGCAACGGGAGTCTACGTGGTTTTTTGTGCCAGCAGTGATGGCTCACAAGCGTGTGTTACTAAGATACTGGTTATTAATTAATTCCCCATTCGAAGAGCTTGTCCCGCGCATCCGCCAATCGGCGGAGAAGCGGGAGGGTCAGGGGGATGTTTTTAAGTAACAAGCAGTTCTTTACATCCCCCTAACCCCCCTCAAGGGGGGATTTATTTTATTCAGTAATCAAACTCTGTATTCGTTCAATCTGCAATTGCTTGTTCACCTCCCTGAGGCTTCGGGCTGTCTTGGTAAAATACTGATGGCCAGAGATAAACTTGACCTGCATTTTATTCCAGTCATTCAGAGATCCCATTTTATTCTGTGCTTTAAGCTCTTCGAAAAGAGTATTGGAAACCGGTATAAAATCACTCCTCCCGAGATAGTCAAGGTCGGAATCGCATATTATATCTTCCAGAAGATTGGTAGGTTGTGGCGGCAGCTTTGTTGACATGATTACAGCACAGATTTTTTCAATCTGTTCCGGAGAATAATTATACTTGGGAAGCATTTCTCTGGCAATTACTGTCCCATGATATTCATGATTATCATAAACCACAGTATGTCCTACATCATGGAATAATCCGGCTGTTTTCAACAGAAGTATTTCTTCGTCAGTACATCCTTCGCCCCATCCGATAAGCTCAACTTCAGTAACAACATCAACTGTATGTTTGACATTATGATAGAACAGGTAGCCGGGAAGTTCTCTTTCAAGCTTATCAAGTATTATCTCCTGAATATCTGTAAATTGAATAAGTCCGAATTTTATCAGGAATGCTTCGTTTGGAAGAAGGCCTTCACTATTAACAGAAAATTCAGGTTTAAGCCCTATTACCCTGTACATTTGAAGGTCGTCCTTATATTTTACCGGAAGCTTGCCAAAATATTCACAGTCGAAGAATTCCTTGACAAGCTCATAGGTCATTACCGAGATCAGTATTGAGCCTTTTTCTGAAACAGCTTCAACACGGCTTGCTGTATTTACCGTATCTCCTTTAATATCGTAGCTTATTTTCTTTTTGCCGGTAACTGAAGCGGTGACAGGTCCGGTATGAATCCCGATTTTAAGATCCCATATTTTGTTTTCTGCCCCCCGTTTTTTGAGTTCATAATTCTCAAGAAAATTCCGCATTTCAAGGGCGGCCATAACGACATCAATAGGGTTTGTTATATTTTTTGAAGGTATTCCGCCGGCACACATAAACGTATCACCTATAGTGTGGATCTTTTCAATTTTATATCTTTCAACAATTGCATCAAATTCGAAAAGGATTTCATCAAGCTCATCCATTATGGCTGAGGAATCCATTCCTTCGACAAGTTTTGAAAAACCATGAATATCAGAGAAAAGAACAGTCGCCATATTGAATTTCAGCGACTTTTCTTTCTTCTCCCCTTCTATTGTTTCCTTTAAACCTTCGGGGGAAACTTTTTCATAAAGAGCCTTATATTTTTCAGAATCACGCAAAAGCTTTTCGTTTTGCTTTTCCAGTTTCTTGATATGATCTTCAAGTTCCTGGTTCTGCTTGGCAAGCTTTGCGATCCTTTTTACAAGCTCCTCATTATTAGTTGCAATCATGACAGATTTGTTGAACAGTAAATATAATAATTCCTGTTACACTTATCAACAATCAAAATTACCAAATTGTTGTATTTTTGAACAAAGCCGTTAAGTGATGATCGAAAAGACACGTGTCATAGTCCTCCATCAGATAAAGTACACCGATTCAGGTATTGTAGCACAGCTGTACACCAGGAAATTCGGCAGGCAATCTCTTCTTATCAAAGGAATGAGAAATAAAAAATCGGGCAGGCATAATGTGCTTTTTCAGCCGATGTCTATTCTTGATCTGGTGATTTATTATAAGGAATCGCGTGAGATGCAGGTTATAAAAGAATTCACTGTCTCATATTCTCCTGCCGATATCTATTTAAATATTAAAAAAAGTTGTGTTGCGATTTTCATAGGTGAGGTATTGATATCGGTATTAAGGGAAGAAAGCCCGAATGAAAGGCTGTTTGATTTTATTGAAAAATCAGTTGTTTATTTTGATCGCTGCAAAGAGGGATTTGCAAATTTCCATATTGCATTCCTGGCAGGATTGAGCAGTTATCTTGGATTTGAACCAGGAACACAAACCAATAAAAATGACATATTTTTTGATATGCTGAATGGAGTTTTTGTCCCGGCAATTCCGCTTCATGGGAATTATGCCAGTGCAGAAATTTCAGATATTCTTGCTGCTTTTTTTTCTTCTTCATACGAAAAAATAAGCAATATAATCCTTACAGGATCAATGAGAAATGAAGTTCTGGAAGTACTTATTAAATATTATTCAATTCATCTTCCCGGACTCAGAAAAATTAAATCTCTCGAGGTGCTTAAGGAAGTTTTCAGCTGAAATTACATTTAAAATTTTTCTAACTTTAAGGTTTTACCAAGTTCTAATATGCCTATTATTCCCTCTGCCATTAAATTACTGAATGCCAGGCGCATAAATCAGATTGAACATTTTAAGAAATGTCCGGTTGAAATCCAGAATAATTCTCTTAACTATCTGCTGGCAAAGGCTTCAGAAACAGAATGGGGTAAGAAATATGGCTATTCATCTCTTACTTCAATAAAGGAATATCAATCAAGGGTTCCGGTTCAGACTTATGAAGAAATTATTCCATTTGTCGAAAGAATTGGAAAAGGAGAGTCCGATCTTTTATGGCCGGGTAAAATAAAATGGTTTGCAAAATCCTCCGGAACAACTTCTGCAAAAAGTAAATTTATTCCGATGAGCTATGAGGCGCTCGAAAATTGTCATTACCGGGCAGGAAAAGATATACTCATCATTTATACTTTGAATAATCCTGAAACAAAAATTTTCTCCGGTAAAGGTCTTATCCTGGGTGGAAGTCACAGAGATAACCTGTTCAGCGATAAGATTCTTTGCGGTGATCTTTCAGCAATACTTATTGAAAATGCTCCTTCCTGGGTTGAACTTGTCAGAACTCCCGGAAAAAAGATTGCCCTGCTTGAAGACTTTGAAAAAAAGCTCGAGCTGATTACAAAATCGACAATTAATAAAAATGTCACTAATCTGTCCGGCGTCCCATCATGGTTTCTTACCTTAATAAAATATATTCTGGCATATACAGGGAAATCAAATTTACTCGACGTATGGCCAAACCTGGAGGTATTCTTCCATGGAGGAATTAACTTTAGTCCTTATCGTGAACTGTACAGAAAGCTAATTGATGGCAATCAGATGAATTACATGGAAACTTACAATGCTTCTGAAGGATTCTTTGGAATACAGGATGATCCGTCAATAAACGAAATGCTCCTGATGCTTGATTACGGAATTTTCTATGAATTCATCCCGGGTGATAAAATCAACACAGCTTCCCCTCCGGTTTTTACTCTGGGTGAAGTCGAAACAGGTGTAAATTATGCGATGGTAATTTCTACAAACGGAGGACTCTGGAGATATATGATCGGTGACACAATTGTATTCTCCAGTCTTGATCCGTACCGGTTCCGGATCTCAGGAAGAACAAAACATTTCATCAATGCATTTGGCGAGGAGGTTATAATAGAAAATGCTGATAAAGCATTAGATGCAGCCTGTAAAGCTACAGGAGCAATAGTTTTAGAATATACTGCCGGACCGATCTTCATGGGTGCCTCTTCCAGAGGATCACACGAATGGATAATTGAATTTGAAAAAGAGCCTTCAGATTTAAATCAATTCATTGATATCCTTGATGAAACCCTTAAATCAATCAACTCCGACTATGAAGCTAAACGATTTAAGGATATTAATCTTGTCAAACCATTAGTTCGGTCAGTGCCGAAAGGAACTTTTAACACCTGGCTTAAATCGAAGAATAAAATGGGAGGTCAGAACAAAGTGCCCAGGCTTTACAATACGAGAGAGTATATTGAGGATTTATATTTTGTTGCAGGAATAAAAAAAAATTTGCCCCCAACCTCCTAAAGAGGGCTCAAATAAAAGAAGAACTTAAAAGTCCCCTTCTTCGCCTTCGCGGAGCCGCTTCGGCGAAGCAATGTAGGGGATTTAGGGGCTATTCAAAAATGAGAAAATAAATTTTAGTTTTAAATACGAATTTTAATTATTCCCGAAAATTAAAATCATTTTTTGTAATTTTATAAAAACTTTATATATGCACATAGCAATAGCAGGAAATATCGGATCAGGCAAAACGACGCTGGCAGGACTGCTTGCCAAGCATTACGGGTGGACACCACATTACGAAGATGTTGACACCAATCCTTATCTCAACGATTTTTATGAAGATATGCTGCGCTGGTCCTTTAACCTGCAAATCTATTTCCTTAATTCACGTTTCAGCCAGATTCTTGAAATAAGAAAATCTGATAAGACAATTGTCCAGGACAGGACCATTTATGAAGACGCATATATATTTGCCCCCAACCTTCATTCAATGGGGCTGATGTCGACCCGCGATTTTGACAATTATTCAGCACTTTTCAAAATGATGAGCTCGCTTGTCAAACCCCCGGATCTTCTTCTTTATCTGAGAGCATCCGTCCCAACGCTGGTAAATCAGATCCAGCAGCGTGGTCGCGAGTACGAAAGCTCAATCCGCATCGATTACCTTAAAAGACTGAATGAAAGATATGAGGCATGGATTGAAACATATAACCTTGGGAAGCTTCTTATTGTCGAGGCTGATCACTATAACTTCCCTAATAATAAAGATCATCTGAGCGAAGTTATCGATAAGATCAATGCCGAGCTTCACGGATTATTCTAAAAGAAAATCCGGAGAGGTTTTCCACCTGTCTCCGGATTTCATTTTCTTACTTTCCTTATTTAGCTTCTGCTTTTTCTTTCGGAGTTAATGCTACTTCTACATAGCTGCTGGTATTTAAGTATTTATTTGCAACAGCTTTTATTTTTTTGATTGTGAAAGAATTAACAAGAGCTTTATATTCTTCAAGTGAAAGGATTTTGTTTCCAAAGAGATAATGATTCTGCAGATAACTCAGCCAGAAGCTATTTTCTTTTACCTGGGTTTCACGTTCACGAATAAGTGTCTCTTTTACTTTATTTAAATCCTCCTGTGTCGGGCCATTCATCTTAATCTTATTCATCTCATCCAGGACAGTCTGAGACAGTTTTTCAATATTATCCGGATTGCAGCCCCATGTTGACGTAATAGAGTATTTGGGTTTGGGAAGTTTAGAAGCGCTCCCGTTAATGCTTACTCCGTAAACTCCACCCTGATCTTCACGCATTGATTCCCTGCATTTTATCGTGAGGATATTCATCAGAATAAGAAATCCCTGCCGTTCTTTTGGTTCCCATTTGAAATCGCCTTTCCATATCATTGCAACCTGGCTCTGTGGCTCTGAATTTTTGGGAACATCAACTACTAATTTGCCTGCCGGGAATCCCGGTGTCATATCTCTCCAAGTCTCAGTTCTTTTTATTGATGGTAATCCACCTATATATTTTTCCAGCATTGTAATAACTTCATCAACTTTAAAATTACCAACCATGATATATGTGAAATCGCTGGCATCAGCAAAACGATCTTTGAAAATCGCCAACGACCGGTCAAGATTTATCTGGTCCATCTGAGCGTCTGTCGGAATAGCAATTACTCTCGGGGAATTCATTGAGACTATTTTTGAGAGGGTATCTGCAAAAATGACCCGCGGAACAGCTCTCATTGGTTTGATCATATTTTTCATCCTCGAGACATAGGCATTGAAAGCATCTTCATCTTTTCGTATCCCGGTGAAATAAAGATAATTCAGCTGCAACATTGTCTCGAGATCTTTCGGTGCACAGTTCCCGCCTGTTCCTTCCTGCAGTTCATCCAGATAAGGAGTTAACTTAGCCGTATTCCCTGATAGTTTCTTTTGTAAACCAACCATATCATAATTCCCTATTCCGCTTTGCATTATAATAGTTGAAGCTAATTCAGCAGACATTATATCATTATCTGGATAGAGAGAAATACCCCCTGGACTAAATGATGACATAAGAATCTGATCATTTTTAAAATCTGTCGGTTTCAATATCATTCGTACACCATTACCAAATGTTAATTCAGTAAAACCAAATTCAGTGTTCTCAGTTCTTTTAATTACTGAAGTCGGGGCAGGCAGGGTTGGTAACAACGGAGCATCTGATACTTTATCAACATAAGCTTCAAGCTTCTTTGATTTGACTGATTTAATAATTTCAGCAACCTGTTGTTCTGTTGGAACTTTAATTCCCTCCTTTTCCTGGGCAGTGATGAGTGCAATTATGTTCTTATCAGTTATCCAGGTTTGGCCCAGGTTGTTGATCTCTTCAAGTTTGATGCCGGGTATATATTCCTGAACTATTTCGTTTTCTTTCTTGATACCTGGAATACATTCCTGATCCATATAGTTTCTTATAAATTCCTCAGCATATTGGCCTGATTGAGTTTTATCAGCTTCTTTAGCGGCATTTTCAAAATATGACAGTACATCTTTTTTCACTCTTTCAAGTTCAGAGGATGTAAAACCAAACTGACTTACCTTTTCATTTTCAGTAAGAATAAGTTCAATGCTCTTTTCCATCTGATTTTCCTTAACGCTTACGCCTAAAGAATAGACATCGACGGTACGGCTAATGAAAGAGCTGTAACCCGCTCCGGCGTACATGAACGGAGCATCAGGTTTTTGACCTATTTCCTGAAACCGGCTGTTTAACATGCTGGTGTACAGGTTTTGCATTAACGATTTTCGATAATCAGAATAGGTAATAGAATTTGTTTTGGGTTGTTTATACATTATTGAAGCCTCGTAACCAGATGCTTCTTTATCTGTAACAACACTTATCAATGGTTCAATATTTTCAGGAACTGAATACTCCTGCCTGTGATTAGGAGTGACCGGTTTGGGAATTCTTCCAAAATATTCTTTCACCTTATCTTCAGCAAGCTTTACATCAATATCGCCTACTACTACAACTGCCATAAGATCAGGCCGATACCACGTATTGTAAAAATTACGCAAGGTATCATATGGAAATGTTTTGATTATATCGACTTTCCCGATAGGTATTCTTTCGGCATATTTGGATCCTTTTAAAAGCACAGGCAGGTATTTTTGCATCATACGGTCATCAGCGCCTAATCCCAATCGCCATTCTTCAACAATAACACCGCGTTCCTTGTCAATTTCAACATTATCGAGGCTTACCTGGTGAGCCCAGTCTTCCAGTACCTGGAAGCCCCGGTTTATCCATTCGGTTTTATCTGTCGGGACTTTTAACATATAAATGGTCTGATCGAAGCTTGTATAGGCATTCAGTTCAGCTCCAAGCTTCACTCCCATCTCTTCAAGCATATTAATAATTTTGTTGCTTGGAAAATTTTTAGTGCCATTTAAGCACATGTGTTCGCAAAAGTGTGCCAGTCCCTGCTGTGAATCTGTTTCGCAAATTGAGCCTGCATTAACAGCAAGCCGCAACTCAACCCTTTGCTCAGGTTTTTTGTTGTACTTGATGTAATAGGTCAGGCCGTTGTCAAGCTTACCTATTTTAATATTTGGATCCGGTGGAATGGGAGTGTCAGGATTCTGTATCTGAGCAAAAACTCCTGAGAATATAAATCCCCATAAGATCAAAATTGTTATAACTTTTAACTTTTTCATTGTCTGACAATTATAAAATTTATTAATTATTTGCATTTTAAAATAAGCAGTTACTGAGTTATAATTTTGCAGCGATTTAAAATTAGCAGTAA
>JAPLEC010000357.1 GCA_026391515.1 Bacteroidia bacterium
AAGGGTCGTAATCGCTGAAAAACCTGCTGAAGGAAAGATGGACATGGAGATGAAAGCCGGAGCATGTTGTGATTCTACAACCAAATCAGGAATGGCTAGTTGTGATTCAACAAAAAAATCAGCAGCCGAATGTGAAACGGAAGCTGCTCTTGCAAAACAAACTGTGCTTGCAGATCTTATGATGATCTATAGCAAGCATACTGCTGATAAATAGATATTTTAAATAATTATTTAGAAGGTCAGGTTTCTCTGACCTTTTTTAATGCTTCCAGTACCCTTTCCGGAGTAAACGGCATTCTGTACAATCTTGCACCGGTCGCATCGTAAATTGCATTTCCGACAGCTGCACCGACAGCGATAATGGCAGGTTCACCACCACCCTGCGGGGCTTTGCCCTTTCTGTCGAGGATAACACAATCTATTTTTGGAAGCCAGGAGAACCTTGGTATTTCATATGTATCAAAACCACGGGTATTGACATCACCTCCTTCAAATTGTACCTCTTCAGTTAAAGTATATCCGAGCCCCATTGTTAAACATCCTTCCATCTGGATCAAAGCTCCTTCCGGATTGACACACAATCCCATATCCTGAGCACATGCAATCCTGACGACCTGAACTTTGCCGGTTGCCTTATCTACCTTAATCTCAGCCATATTTGCAACCCATGTTCCTGCATCAATCCCACATGCAATACCAATTCCTCTGCCGCTGGGAGCCTTATCTGCAACATATCCAAACTTTTCAGCCACCGCTTTAAGGCAGTCAATCATCTTATCATCTTTCAGGTTTTTCAGACGGAACTCCAGAGGATCTATTCCTGCAGCTGATGCCATAATGTCTATCTGCGACTCCCTGGCAAAAGTATTTGCATTGTTGTTTGGCGCACGCCATGGCCCTGTTCCAAATGGATGAACAGGAGATACTTTTGTGTTCTCACTATAACTGGTGGTCTTCGCATTAGGAACATCATAGATAGTATCTGAACCTCTTGTTCCGGACATCCAGACATGATAATCCCACATTTGTATTATTCCCGATTTGTCAATTCCCGAATTGATTTTTATTACACCGGCCGGATGAAAGGTATCATAAAAAAACTCTTCATCTCTTGTCCATGTAACCATAACCGGTTTTCCTGTCAGCTTTGCAAGCTTTGCAGCCTCAACACCCTGCTGATAGGCTCCCTTACCGCCAAATCCTCCTCCGACAAAAGGAGTAATGACCCTAACTTTTTCTCTTGGGAATCCGGTTTCGCGAACGATACCATCCTGCAGGCCAAATGGCGATTGGGTTGATGCCCATACAGTAAGCCTATCGCCTTCGAGCACTGCAAGGGCAGTGTGAGTTTCGATCGGCGCATGTGCCAGGTACGGATCATGATACTCTGATTCAAATGTTTTATCACAAAGCTGACTACCTGCCTCAATATCTCCTTTTGTTCTTGCAACATTGGACCTTGATTCAGCTTTAAGAATCCAGTCAAAAAGTGTCTTGTCATTGACCTTCATCTCATTAAATGTATAATCAGCTTTTATTTTGACTATTGCTTCATCAGCTTTTTCGCGGTTTTCACTTACAACTGCAATAAAATCACCATCACGGATGACTTTGACACCTTCAACTTTTTCTGCACCTGATACATCAACAGAGGCAAGCTTTGCACCGTGTGAGGGAGGTCTCAGTAATCTTGCATGAAGCATCCCGGGCAGCTTACGATCACCGGTATAGATTGCCTGACCTGTTACCTTCAGACGGGAATCAACTCTTTTGTATGGTTTCCCGACGTAAGTAAATTTCGAATAATCTTCAGGTAAAGGTTTGACATCCAGGTATTTTTCAAGCTTTTTACCTTTTGCCAGAGCAGCATAGGTCACCTTGTTTTGCGGGTTTTTAGTATCGGTAATTTCCCCGTCTTTTACTTCCAGCTGAGTAACCGGAACACCCAGTTGCGCTGATGCAAGATCAAGAAGAACTGCCCTGGCTTCAGCAGCAGCAGCTCTCATATTTGGACCGAAACCTCGCGTGGTCATTGATCCCCATGTACCTGCATCGTATGGACACAGATCTGTATCACCCATCACCATTTTTACTTTCTCAAATGGCACATTCAACTCTTCAGCCATCTCCTGTGCAAGAGATGTGATTATGCCCTGTCCCATTTCAATCTTGCCTGTGAAGCAGCTGACAGTTCCATCTTCAGCAATCTGCAGGAAAGCATTATAATCCTTTGTCAGACTCCTTGCCTGTTCAGCAGGCAACGAAAGAATTTCAAGTGCGCTCCATGGCTGGAAGAAAATGAATATACCGCCACCAAGAAGTTTAACAAAGCTTCTTCTTTTCATATCCATGGTTCCGCCGGTACGGGTTATTTCCTCAGAATTATTTTCTCTCTTTTTCATAATTACTTCCCTCCTTTCATTTCTTTTGCAGCTGTCTGAACAGCTTCGATTATACGGACATGTGTACCGCAACGACATAAATTATCTTCCAGTCCATCAACTATTTCCTGACGTGTAGGTGAAGGATTTTTCATCAGCATGGCAGTCGCAGTCATTATCATTCCCGGCGTGCAATAACCGCACTGAAGAGCATCATGCTCGATAAAAGCTTTTTGTAAAGGATGAAGCCTGCCTTTCTTTTCAAGCCCTTCGATAGTTACCACTTTCTTACCGGCTATGTCGCCAATTGGCAACATACAAGACCTGACGGGTTCTTTATTGATCAGAACAGTACATGCACCGCAGAATCCCATTCCGCAGCCGTACTTGGTGCCTGTCAGCTCTAACTGATTTCGCAAAACCCATAACAGAGTTTGCGTGGGATCAATTTTGATCTCAGTTTTTTTACCATTCAAAGAAAAACGAATTGTCTCTTCCATATTTATTTAGTTTGTTTTAATTCTTTTAAATAATCATTCTTTGTGTCAATATCTTTCAATATATCGTGTGTATTTGCTTCTACCTCAAACACGTCATCAGAAAATTTGTGAGTGAGTGCCCTCAGGGTTTCATCCGGTTTAAGCATTTCCACTTCGTCCCTGTATTTGCTGTCTAATAAAAGAGGGTGTCCGTGTTTATTTCTAAAAACTGGTATGATGATCCCTTTTGCTGAAGTCCTGTAGGCTGAAATGACCATATTTATTACATCTGGTTCAATCATTGGCTGGTCGCCAAGGAAAACAAGAGCAGCACGGAATTTTTGCGGTAAAAACCTGAAACCGCATTTAACAGATGATAGCATGCCTTGTTTGTAATTTTCATTGTAACAATGCATTACAGGCAGATGACTTATTATTTTTAAAATATCATCCTTGTCTGAACCAAGTACAACCAGTGTTTTATCAACTTCAGAATCTGTGACATTTTCTATTACTTTTTCAATGATGGTTTTCCCCTTAAATGGTAAAATCATTTTGGGGACTTTCATTCTCTTCGATTCGCCGGCTGCAAGTATTATGGCCCAGATGTCTGACATAAATGGTTCAAGGTTCAAGTCATGCAAGTCATGCAAGACTTTTTTCTTTTATCTTTTATCTTTTTCTATTTCTTACCTGTACTAACTGTGCAGCAATGCTAATGGCAATTTCTTCAACTGTTTTCGATTTTATATCCAAGCCAATAGGAGAATAAATCCTTTCCCATTGTTCCTCAGTAGCCCATCCCTGCTGAATAAATTCCGCGTGCATCTTTGCGACTTTTCCTTTGCTGCCGATCATACCAACATAACCTGCATCTGAACCGATACAGGGCTTAAGCGCCTTAGCATCGTCATTATGTCCTCGTGTAACAATGACAATAAAGGTATCACCTTTTTTTTCAATTTTCTCAACAGCTTCACCAATGTCCTGAACAATAACATGATCTGCATCTGGTAAATTATCTGAATTTGCATATTCCTGACGATCGTCAATTATGGTAACTTCAAAATCAAGCATTTTACCAAGATGAGACAGAGCTTTACCGATATGGCCTGCACCTGCAACAACAAGTTGCGGCAATGGGAAAACCGGTTCGAGCAGAAAGAAAGTTAATCGCTTTTTATCAGGAAGTGCAATTTTTATCTGTCTGAAATCTTCAGGATCAGCAGCTGCCAAAATATTTTTTACCTCCGGTTCAATCCGGTTCAAATATCGGAAAGCCAAATATGGCTTCTTTATATTTGTCATCCAATAACGGTCAACAATGACTTTGTCTTCACTAAAAACTGTCACCATAGTTATAAGAATCCCCGGAATCCTTTCGGCCATTGACTCCTTAATTTCTTCAAGAACAGGTAAATATTTTTCAGGATTGGCATCCATCAGGACAGAAATCTCGCCTCCGCATATAGCTGCTTCCTTATCCGAAATATTATTATTAAGCTGTATTTTAATATAACACGATTCTTTTGTCAGACTTCTGGTTTGCGCTAAATTCTGTACCCTGTTTTCAACCAGTCCCCCTCCCACTGTTCCTGCAATTAACCTGCCCCCATCAAATAAAGCTGAACTCCCCGGTTTCTGTGGTGTGGAGCCAATGCTTCCGGCAACAGTCGCAAGAACCAGCTGATAACCAGCGTGTTGCAATTCCAGAATTTTCAGGTAGATATTTTTCATAGATCGAATTGCACTTGTTTATATTAAATAGAAGTATCTTTCAAAATAATTGTAAAATACTCCTGATACCTGGGAGCATATAACAAATATATTAAAATAGGTGAATTAATAATATTTTCACACCGGCAACTGATTAATCCTTTTAAGAAAATTTAACTGTTATGAAAAACCATCCTGTCAGAATCTTGAAACTATTTACTATTTTTTTTCTTCTTTTTGCTTCCTGTAAACAGTCTGCAACTGATAAGAAACAAGATACAAATGATAACAAATGGCTGGAAGAAATAACAATATCCGGGTTACAGCAGGGCTATAAAAACAAAGAGTATTCAATTACTGATGTGGTTTCTGCATACCTCAGAAAGATTAATGAAATTGATTTAAATGGTCCGGCGCTTAATTCAATTATTAAGGTTAACCCTGATGCTTTAAAGATTGCAGAAGAGCTTGACAAGGAAATGGCAGCAGGAAAAATACGGGGTCCGATGCATGGTATACCAGTCATTCTGAAGGATAACATTGATACAGAAGACCACATGCCAACAACTGCAGGTGCCACTGCTCTGGCAAACTGGCATGCAAAGACCGACAGCTATATTGCTGCAAAACTCAGGGAGGCAGGTGCAGTCATTATAGCCAAGGCAAATCTGAGCGAATGGGCAAACTTCAGATCGACAGTTTCATCGAGCGGATGGAGCGGTATCGGAGGCCAGACGAAAAATCCATACGTGCTTGACAGAAATCCATGCGGTTCCAGTTCAGGCTCAGCGGTAGCTGTCTCTGCAAATCTGTGCATGGTAGCTGTCGGCACTGAGACAGACGGATCAATAGTCTGCCCGTCAAATAATAATGGAATTGTCGGGATTAAACCTACAGTCGGACTTTTAAGCCGTTACGGAATCATACCTATCTCATTCACTCAGGATACTCCGGGCCCGATGAGCCGGACTGTTGAGGATGCTGTGATCTGCCTTGGAGCAATGACCGGGGTTGATCCGCAGGATGCAAAAACCTTTGCTTCTGAAGGTAAATTTCTTGGTGATTACACCAAATACCTAAAAGCAGACGGACTTGAAGGGAAAAGGATCGGCATAATAAAAAATTCAGGAGGCTTCTCGGATAAGGTGGATACTTTGTTGATTCATGCAATAAAGACCATGGCTGCTCATGGCGCTACACTAATTGAGGTCGAGGCTCCATCAGGGAAAAAATATGAGGATGCCGAATTCCAGGTATTGCTTTATGAGTTTAAGGACGGACTCAATAAATATCTTGCCAGGCTTGATGAAAGCTCACCGGTAAAAAGCATCAAGGATCTGATTGAATTCAACAAGAAGGATACTGTTGAATTAAAATACTTCGGTCAGAATATCCTCATTCAGGCTGAGAAGAAGGGTGATCTCAAATCTCCTGAATATTTAAAAGCCCTCCACAATATGCTTAAAGCCACAAGGGATGATGGCATTGATAAGATGATGAATGCCAACAGGCTCGATGCATTGATAGCCCCGACTGGTTCACCAGCATGGAAGACCGATCTGTTAAACGGTGATCATTATGTTGGAGGAAACTCCTCTCTGGCTGCAATATCCGGATACCCTTCAATTACAGTTCCAATGGGATTTATAGGCGAACTGCCGGTAGGAATCTCCTTTTTCGGAAGAGCATGGAGTGAACCTGTACTTATCGAAATTGCATATAATTATGAGCAGGCGACAAAGCACAGGAAAGCTCCGAAGTATCTGTTGAGTGATTAGGATAAGATCTCTCTTATTTACTGACTATCAGCGAGTTGCTATTTCTTTACTTCGGGTTTATCTTCTGCACTCATCTTATCCGTATCATCTTCGACCTTTGATGCTTTTTTGAATTCCCTCATCCCCTGGCCGATACCCTTCATCAGTTCAGGTATTTTACGGGCTCCGAACAGAAGAACAATCACAAGCAGAATAAGAACAATCTCAGTAGCTCCAAAATTTCCCATCTTTTCTGATTTAAATTAGCCGCTAAAGGTATTAAACCTGAATATCAAATACAAATTATAAATGTTAAAGAGGCCCTGTTGACTTTTTCCCTGCTTAACAAGAAAAAGCGTCAAAAACACCTGCATTCAGAGTAATGACGCTTTTACCTGCAATAATAAAACAAACCTAAACTTCTTCAGGCACCACGAAAGGTTTACGTGGTGGACGCGTCAGATATTTATCTGCTTTTTTGTCATTTACAAATTTTTCAGTTACAGGATTAAAGTAAAGAGTACGGCCCGTACGATATGCAATGTTTCCCAGATGAGCCAAACCTGATGAAAGATGCGCTGTCTCAACCGGTGCATTAAGGATCGACTTATCATGAGCTCTCACTGCTTTTATGAAGTTTGCATAATGGTCTCCACCCTCCCTTTTTGCTGGTCCTGGTTTTTTATTTTTGCCAAGGAATGACTCGTACCTGTCGTAATTATATACAACGAGATACCCTTCGCTTCCATAGAATATATTGCCTACATCAACGCCATTTTCCTGGTTTGTCATCCATGGACGAACCTCAAACTCGATAATCTTCTTCTCTTTCGGATAGTAATATGTAGTTGCAAGAACTTCAGGTGTCTCTTTGGCATCATCGAAAAGGAACTTGCCGCCTCCTGCAGTTATCACTTCTGGTAAACCAACATTCAATCCCCACATGCAGAGGTCGGTTTCGTGTATTCCCTGATTGCCTACATCACCGCAGCCATAGTTCCATTGCCAGTGCCAGTTGTAATGAACCCAGTCTTCTGAATATGGCTGCATTGCTGCCGGTCCGGTCCAGAGGTCATAATCGAGTCCCTGAGGTATTACTCCGGGGCCTTTCTTCCCTATATTATCGCGCCAGCGGAAAACCAGCCCTCTTGCCATATAAACATTGCCTATCAGACCGTTACGCAGATGCTGGATTGCTTCCTGCACAGCAACCGAGCTGCGGAGCTGAACTCCATGCTGCACAATGCGGTCGTACTTTTTGGCAGCTTCAACCATCTTCCGTCCTTCGTAAATATTATGTGATCCGGGTTTCTCAACATAGACATCTTTTCCGGCCTGACACGCCCAAATTGTTGCAAGTGAATGCCAGTGGTTAGGTGTTGCAACACTTACGGCATCAATCGATTTGTCTTCAAAAACTCTTCTGAGGTCCTGCTGCTGAATGACTGTCTTACCATATTCTTTTTCAAATTCCTGGGCACGCTTCCCCAGTATATTAAGATCAGGATCGCACAGACAAACAACTTCGGCATCAGGCTGTTTCATAAAGCCGTCAATATGGTTTGTACCCCGGCCGTTGACACCAAGCACTGCAACTCTTACCTTGTCATTTGTACCAAAAACACTTGCAGGAATTATTGTCGGCATCGAGAGCAAAGCGGCTGCACCTGCCGATTTTTTAATAAAGCTTCTTCTTGATTCCTTTTTTTCCTCTTTCATAAATCAGTATAGTTTAATATTAATGATCGGATTGACGAGGGAAGATAAGAAAATATTTAGCAGGATATTCCGGCTGCTTTTTATTAGAAGAATAATTAAGTTTTTTTAACTGTTTAGATTACGCTTTTGCACTGATGTAAGAGGTATCTATTCCCCGACCCCGATGATGAATGTGGCATGGGCTCTGAACAATTCCCAGAAGCCTATCGTTAATCCGGTAAAAACAGAATTATTGATGTTGCCTTCAGACAGTTAATATCAAATAGTTATAGTCCTGATACCCAGTTAATTATTTCACCATAAAATCCAGGAGCGGTTCATCTTCCAGATACGCAACCAGGTTATCATTTTTTTTCAGAGGGCCAACTCCGGAAGGTGTTCCGGTAAAAATCAGATCGCCTGTTTTTAATGTAAAATATTTAGAAATATAAGCAATTATCTCATTGATACTGAATATCATATCAGATGTATTTCCCTGCTGTACAATTCTATCGTTTATCTCAAGGCGGAAGTTAATATTGTTCATATTCCTGACAGAACTGACTGCGACAAATTTTCCAATAGGTGCTGCACCATCAAAGCATTTCGATAATTCCCAGGGCAATCCAGAAGCTGAATTCCGGTTTTGAATATCACGGGCAGTAATGTCAATCCCAAGAGTTACTTCATCATAATAACGGTGTGCATATTTTGCCGAGATACCTTTTCCAAGTTTAGATATTTTCACCACAATCTCAACCTCATAGTGTATCATGGCAGAGAAGCCGGGGAGAAAAAAGGGTTTGTTATTCTTTAAGATCGATGAATCAGGCTTAAGAAATACGACAGGTTCTTCAGGAAGAGGTCTTCCAATCTCCATTGCATGTTTCCTGTAATTGAGTCCAATACAAATGATTTTCATTTCAGGTATGTTTATTTCCGAAAGCCCTAAGCTTGATCTCTGTCAGGATTTTCTTTGTATAGAGGGGGAAATCACCATTCATCATCCACGCATAATAAGAGGGCTCTTCCTTAAAAACTTCTTCAACAAGCCTGCCTTTATGTTTGCCGAAATTAAACCTCTCAGCTCCATTTTCATCAAGAATAATTCTTCCGGCAAAATCGATACTATTATTAAATGAGCTGAATTCTGCAAGCTTTTCAACATCGTTTTCAAGATCAGGATATCTGTCGAGCTGAGACTTAAGCACCTCATAAGTCGCAGCCGTATCGGCTTTTGCGCTATGCGCATTTTCCATATTTTTCTTACAATAAAACTGATAAGCTGCTGTAAGCGTCCGTTGTTCTTTCTTATGAAATATTACCTGGACATCGATATATTTTCTTTTTCTGAAATTGAAATCAGTATTTGTTCTCAGAAACTCTTCAGCCAGGACCGGAATATCAAACTTAATGGCATTGTATCCTGCGAGATCGCATCCCTCAAGGAAGGCTGCAAAGCTCTTTGCTATTTCCTTAAATGTCGGAGAATCTGCAACATCGCTGTCTGAAATACCATGTATTTCTGTAACCTTAGGAGGTATAGGCATTTCAGGATTGACCCTGGCGGTCATCCATTGTTCTTTTCCGTTAGGACTGATTTTCAGAAGAGATATTTCAATAATACGATCAGCCGAAACATTCAGGCCTGTTGTTTCGAGATCGAGAAAAACTATTGGGCGTTTAAGCTTAAGGTCCAATTATCAGGCATTTATCATCATAGGCATGAGGAGCATGAGAAGATCTTCAGCTTCATTTTCTGTTTCAGCCGGCAGGAAAAGACCTGCACGGGTAGGATCAGCGAGCTCAATCATGACATCCTGTGAAGCGATATTGGCTAATATTTCGAGAAGGAAAACTGATTTAAATCCAATTTCAATTTCTTCGCCTTCATACTGGCATTTAATCCTCTCATAAGCAGAAATTGAAAAATCTATATCCTGTGCAGAGACCATAACCTGGTTTCCTTTAAGCTGCAGCTTAACAAGATTGCTTGCCTGGTTGGAGAAAACCGATACCCTCTTCAGAGTGTTATAAAACTCAACTCTGTCGATAGTGATCTTCCTTGGATTATTTTTTGGAATGACTGAATTATAATTCGGATAATTGCCTTCAACGAGACGGCAAACAACTTTATAATCGTTCAAATTAAAAAATGCATTTTTATCATCAAATTCAACGGTGAATGGTCCTTCTTCCCTTGGAAGGATATTTTTCAGCAGTGACGCAGGTTTTTTAGGCAGAATGAATGATGCGTTATCATCGGCATGAGCATCAGTTCTCTGGTATCTTACAAGCTTATGGGCATCAGAAGCAACAAATGTTATTTTATTGGTAGAAGCTTCGATGAATATCCCGCCCATTACCGGACGAAGCTCGTCATCAGCAGTGGCAAAGAGTGTTTTATTTATTCCGGCCAGCATTACATCTGCATTGATGGTGAACTTGAATTTCTTATCCTTTTTAATAGCCGGCAATGCCGGGAAATCGACACCATTTTGTCCTACAATATTGAACTTACCATTTTCTGAACTTATGACAACTGCCATAGTATCGAGGTTAATATCAAAGGTCAGTGGTTGTGCTGAAAACTCCTTCAGTGTGTCAAGTAATATTCTGGCAGTAAGAGCTATCATTCCGTCGCCCTGAGTGTTTTCGAGCTTCATCCTTGTAATCAGCGTTGATTCAAGATCAGAAGCAGTAATTTCAAGATCATTACCGCTGAGATTGAACAAAAAATTATCAAGGATCGGGAGCGTATTTTTCGAGCTGATTACCCTGCTAATGGCCTGCAGATGACCAAGAAGTTCAGTGCTGGATACAACAAATTTCATAATGTTACAGGTTTAAGTTGATTTTTCTGGTTTCTAATTTATTTATTTAACTGTAAATGAATGAATTGAAACGTTATTGGCTTTCAATTCTCAGGTATCAATATTACAAAAAAAAAAGATTCTCTCAAATAAAATTATTCGACAAAGAAATAGGATTTCTTCTTAAGTACAGGATCTACATCAAAATATCTCATTATGAACAAATCTTCCTTATCATCAGTTTTTGCCCACAGCCTGTCAGTGTCTATATCTTCTGTGCTATCTTTCAGCTTTTTCCACATAGTAAGAACGATCTCCTGTCCATCTCTCTTTTTTACCTTAATTCTGAATGCCGGATTTTCTGACTCAATCTTTATCTTTTCATTGTCAGAAATATCCAATGCCCAGCTTTCAAAGGGTATCAGAGTATAATATGAAACATAACGTTTAACCCTGGTGGAATCCCATCCTGACAGAATGAATTTTGTGTCGGAAAGAGTGTATTTATTACCCTTATTCTCAATTGTAAAAGATGAAGCAGGATCAGCCATATTTTCCAGCATAACTGATGAAATCTCTGATGGCAGGAGATTAAAGACGATATAGGGTTGCCAGAAGAGCTCGTTCACTGTGAAGCCTGATCCAATATCACCCTCAAACCCGGGAACATATACTATAAACGGTTTTGCTGTCTCCTTCATTTTCATAATATTTCCGTATTTGTTCGATCCGGTTTTAAATACCTGAAATGAAGTGAGGAACCTGTTTTTTTCAAAAGCTTTAACCTTCACAGGCTGTATGTTCTTTTCTATGACCTCAGCCTGAAATAATTCGGGTGA
>JAPLEC010000013.1 GCA_026391515.1 Bacteroidia bacterium
ATGGGCTTATTTATAATCCTGAAAAAATATCGAAATATTCTGAAGTGTTGGCGCCTCCTTATGATATTATTTCAAGCAGCATGAAGGAAGATTTAAAAAAGCACAACCCTTATAATATTATTGCCTTGACACTTCCTGACGAAACTTCAAGCAAGGATAAATATGAAAATGCAAAAGAAATTCTTTCAGAGTGGGTAAAAGAAGGGATATTAAAATATGACTTTAAAAAATGTTTTTATCTTTTCGAAGAAACCTTTCTGGAAAATGGAAGCCGGAAAAGTTTTAAAGGATTCATAGGGTTGTTAAAAGTTGAAGAATATGGTGCCGGAAAAGTTTTAAGGCATGAGAGGACTCTTTCAAAACCTAAAGAAGATCGTCTTGCCCTTTTAAAAGCTTGCAGAACAAATTTTGAATTTATTTATACAATTTATAATGACAGTGATGAAAAAATAAGCTTAACATTAAACCACGGCTTTAAGGATAAACCTGACATTTCAACCGGTGTTAACTATGACTCATCACTTCATTTTAGATTCTGGAAAATTTCCGACGAAGACATGGTAGAGAAAATAAAGGATATGATGAAATCAAAAACACTTTTAATCGCTGATGGTCATCACCGGTATGAAACATCCAGACTCTATAAAGAACATAAATATATTCTTGCCCTTTTTGTTCCTGGCAACCAGAAAGACATTTTAATCCATCCGACCCACAGGGCTATAAAATTTAATAATGCTGTAAAGCCTGAAGAAATAATTAAAAAAATTGAAAAATATTTTACTGTTGAAGAAATAAAGCCTGACATTACATGCATTAAGAATAAAATGTTGGAAAGTTTTTCAATGCAAAAAAAGAGCTTATGCCTTTATTTCAAAAACAAGGATTGTTATTTTATAACTTTAAAAGCTGATTTAAAAAGACTATATAAAGAACTAAATACAGCTGAAGAACATTTCAGCAAAAATTATGAGTACCTTGATGTAAATATACTGCATAAGCTGATTATTGAGATCATCCTGGCAGAATTTGGAATTAAGGAAATAAATTTTGTTCATTCCATCGAAGAAGTTTTAGAGCTAATCAATAAAAATGATGCTAATTACGATTTTGACGCAGGTTTTATACTTAATGCACCCACAATTGAAACAGTTGAAAAGCTGTCCTATGCGTGCCAGATAATGCCCCAAAAATCTACATATTTCTATCCAAAACCATGCAGCGGATTGGTTATTTATAAGTTTGATAGTTAGATTGATCCAAAGTGTTTATCACTCCCATTTTCAATAACTTTTATCAACAAATGGTGGATTGGCGTTAAATTATTTATTTACAAGCTTCACATTCAAGAAATGGGTAGAACAGGATATGCATGGATCGTATGCCCTGATCAGCATTTCACAGCCAAGCTTTATTTCATCTTCCGACTTTTCAATTATTTGTGGAACAAATGTCTCCAGATCCTTTTCGATATTTGCATAATTCATATTGGTTGGAATTATGAGATTCGCTTTTGTTACTCTGCCTTTTGCATCATATGTATAATCATGAATCAAGAGTCCCCTGGGTGCTTCGACTGCACCTACCCCTCTTCCAGCTTTTACATTAATTTTTACCATAGCCTTGCTTTCATCAAGCCCTGCTTCCAGCAGTTCATCGATGAGCTTCATGCTGTCATCCACACTGTGAATAATCTCGATAAACTGGGCAATATTAATCATAAAAGTATTATAACCAGGTGACTTAAGACCCAGTTCTTCGGCAAAAGTTTTTGCATTGTCTGAAAGCTGTAAATAATTATTATTAAACCTGGATAGAGCTCCAACCATATAAGCATCCCTGGAAGCCCAGCAATGCTTTCCGGTAGAGTGCTGCATGACTTTTTCCTTAATTTTGCTCAGGTAATCCTGATCCTTCATTATCCAGCCATCTGATGATTTTATATCACCGTCATAAAGAGCAT
>JAPLEC010000245.1 GCA_026391515.1 Bacteroidia bacterium
CTGCCATGTTGTGGAACAAAGCCTTATGTAATTCGTCACGGATTTGGTTACAGTGTATTCGAAAATACAGAGGACGGAATACGGTCTGAGTTGTGGGTTTACGTTGCTCCTGATGCAGCTGTGAAGTTTTCGGTGTTGAAATTACAAAACGAGTCGGGCCGGCCGCGTCGGCTATCTGTCACAGGTTACGTAGAGTGGGTTCTGGGAGATCTGCGGCCAAAATCGACTATGCATGTGACTACCATAATTGACCCCAGCAGTGGTGCGCTATTTGCCCGAAATCCATACAACACGGAATTCGCTGACCGAATAGCCTTTTTCCAAACTGACGATGCGTATCGTACTTTAACCTGCGACCGTACTGAATTTATCGGGCGTAACGGCACGCTAAGAAATCCGGCTGCCATGACCCATTCTCGCCTTTCCGGTAAGGCGGGTGCGGCTTTGGATCCCTGTGCGGCCATCCAGGTTTCCTTCGAACTGGCAGAGGGCCAAGAACGTGAGATTATTTTCAGGCTTGGCGTAGGTCAGGATGTTGATGATGCCAGAAACCTGATACGTCGTTTCTGGGGATCAACGGCTGCACGCAATGTACTTGAAGCAGTATGGCAGTTCTGGAAGCACACCCTTGGTGCAGTGCAAGTGGAAACACCTGACCAATCAATTAATGTACTGACCAACGGCTGGCTCATGTACCAAACTTTAGCGTGCCGTATTTGGGCACGGAGCGGATACTTCCAATCGGGGGGTGCCTTCGGTTTTCGCGACCAGTTGCAGGACGTGATGGCACTCATTCATGCGTCACCACACCTTGTACGTGAGCACTTACTCCTTTGTGCTAGCCGTCAGTTCAAGGAAGGGGATGTTCAACATTGGTGGCATCCACCGTCAGGCCGTGGGGTGCGTACACATTGTTCGGATGATTACCTCTGGTTACCATTGGCAACTTGCCGCTATATACTTCATACAGGAGATACCGGGGTGCTTGAGGAGTCCGTTCACTTTCTGGAAGGCCACCCTGTAAAAGCAGAAGACGACTCGTATTACGATCTTCCCAACCGGTCAGAAGAAGTTGCCAGCTTATACCAACACTGCGTACGAGCCATCCTAAGAGGACTTAGTTTTGGTGAGCACGGACTGCCGCTCATTGGTACCGGCGACTGGAACGATGGTATGAATATGGTAGGCAAACAAGGTAAAGGAGAAAGCGTTTGGCTGGGATTTTTCCTTTATGAGGTGCTCATGCAGTTCATCAAGATTGCGCGAACACATGATGACCTACCATTCGTTGAACGCTGCCAAAATGAAGCGACTACCCTGCGCCAGAATATTGAGAAAAACGGATGGGATGGTGAGTGGTATCTCCGCGCCTATTTCGATGATGGCTTGCCTCTTGGATCTGCAAATAATCCCGAATGTCAGATTGATTCCATCGCGCAAAGCTGGTCTGTGTTATCCGGTGCAGGCGATGCCAATCGTTCGCGCATGGCAATGGAAGCGGTAGATAACCGCCTTGTCCGCTGGAAACATGCTCTGATCCAACTACTTGACCCGCCGTTTGACAAGTCGAATTTGAATCCTGGTTATATCAAGGGCTATGTCCCTGGTGTAAGGGAAAATGGAGGGCAGTACACTCATGCAGCGATCTGGGTGGCGATGGCATTTGCTAAATTAGGTGATTACCGACATGCCTGGAAATTGATGAACATGATTAACCCGATAAATCATGGGGGATCTCGGGATGGTATTGCAACATACAAAGTAGAACCTTATGTGGTAGCGGCCGACGTATATGCGCTTTCACCCCACATCGGCCGGGGTGGATGGACATGGTACACCGGATCGGCCGGGTGGATGTACCGGCTTATCATGGAATCACTCCTGGGGCTGAGCCTTGAAATAGACAAACTACATATAGAGCCATGCCTTCCCGCAGATTGGGAAACGTTTAAAGTACATTACCGATACAGGGAAACGACCTACCACATTACCATCATACAGATACACGATAGTAACAGAGATATACGTATAACTGTCGATGGTGTTGAGCGACACGATGAAACTATTCCCCTTATTGATGACCATAAGGAACATTCGGTAGAAGTAAGAATAGTTCAATATGGATCATCTATCCAAACAGTTTAAAAGGATTATTGGTTTAATGTATTCGCGTTTCATTCAGATTACTACTTGGGGCACTTATGGTAAAAACGGAAATTCAAAATCGTTTGACATTCGAAATGTTGCGATCTGTTCGGGGCTTGCGATCATACCCAATGCATCATAAATTGAAGGCTTGATGGAAAAGCCAGTAACCCTGACCATCCTTGGCCGGATTAAATTGACCACCAAAATCCTGAGTAAAATACTTGTTGTTTAGTTATGTATGTTAAGTGGTCCTGAGTACTCGGGATGACCGGTCAACTGTGGTCAGATTGTCCGGCTTTTGCACTATTTATTAATCATAGATTATTGGAAGCGTTGCAATGAACTCAAGCACTCTCTGAAGCTCTTATGGCATTTAACCTTTGTTAGCTTTAGTTAAGATTCAAAATAATAAGAATAGTCCCTTTAGAATCATCAGGATCTCCAGAACATGATTCAAAAACAATTTTTGTGCCGTCAGAAGAGATTGAAGGTGCACCATCATACCCACCATAATTTGAAAGTCGTTCTGGTGTGCCACCTGTAACTGGGATTCTATAAATGTTTGCTAAATCCAATTCAAAGTCAGAACTAAATATAATATATTGTCCATCTTGTGTAAAACAAGCATCTGTTTTGTCGCCTGCTCCTGATGTTACCTTAGATTTATTTGTTCCATCAGTATCCATAATCCAAATATCCCATTGTCCTGCTTCAAATTTTTGATACAAAATTTTATCCCCATTTGGGGACCAGTTTGGTTGACGGCAATCATCAGTCGAAGAAGTTAGTCGAATATATGAAGACCCCCCATCAATTTTAAGTTTGGTAATAATCCCATTGCCTTCCACATCTAATTTGTGTGATTCGAAAACAATCCATTGTCCATCTGGACTTATTGAGGGCTCATAAGCAACACTATCTGTTCTATTAGTTATTTTTATTTCACTTCCTATTGTTCCGCCTTCCTGAATGAGATAAATTTCATCATGAGGATCTCGTGATGAAGAAAAGACAATAGAATTAATGAAGCCGTTCCATGTCGATCCCGGAAGGTTAACATTCCCACTTCCGTCTGATACTAATGTTGTAGTCTCTCCTGATTGAAGATTGTAAATAAAAAGGTCAGCAGGTTCTGCATTATATCCATTTCTAAACCTTGTAAAGACGATAGAATTTCCATCAGGTGAAAATGCCGGATTTTGTAAGCTCCCACTAAGTGAGATATTCAAACTTATACCTTTGTCATTTCTTGATATGTTATTATTATCATTATCTGATTCATCATCTTTACAACAATTCAGGGTAGTCAGTAAAGTGACAATTAAAAAATAGTGTATCGTTTTCATACGCTTAAGTCTAATTAAAGCTCATTTATATGTCTACTAAAGGTAGACATATTTGACCAATTACGGAGTTATTCCATACTTGAAATGCTTGTGATCCTGACCACCTTTGGCCGGATCAAATTGACCACCAAAATCCGGAGTTAAATAATTGTTGTTTAGTTATGAGTGTAATCTGACTGACCAGATGCGTTAAAGACGTCCGGTTTCAGTTCAGGAAAGGGAGTAAGAATGTATTTTTAAATTTCTTACCTTAGAGTTTGCAATTGACCATTAATCAATTAAAACTTTAGATTATGAAACGAAATGGATCTCCCCGCGTTAAGACTAATTCTATCTTAGGATCTCTGTTTGTCCTTTCTTTGCTTCTCTGTTCTTCTGTTTCATATGCCCAGTCACCGGCAAATTTTTCAGGAGTCTGGATACAGGATACTACTAAAAGTGATGATTTTTATAAATCGTTTGAAGTGAAATATACAATAACGCAGACCCTTCAGACATTTACAGTTAAACAGACATTTACACTTAAAAGCAGCAAAGAAATTGTAACAGATGACTACTCCTTCACACTGGATGGAAAAGTGACAAGCATTGAGAAGGAAGGTGGAATAGAAAAGGAGCTTGCCCAATGGTCGACCGATAAAAAAATCCTCACTACCAGAAGCACAATGACTTACGGCAATGAAGATGTCGGATTTACTGAAACCTATTCTCTTTCAGACAATGGTCTTGTTCTAACCGTACAGAAATCAAACATAATCCCGGGAGTACCCACGGTGAAGCAGGTCTTTAATAAGAAACAGTAATACAACCGGCTATATTTGGTCAAATCGTCTGAGATATCACCTTTCATTCCAATAATCCATCAAACAATTCTTTCAAATCCCAATCTCTAGACAATAAATCAAAGTCTTCTCAAAAAACTTGCCAGGTTTCTTGCCAGGTTTTGGGGATAAGTGGTATTAAATAATGGAATTATAAAGATTTTGTCTTTTTACATTAATCTTGATAATCAACGTGTTAAGGTAAGATTTTTATATTTCGTTATAACTCTGGATCAGAAAAGTTCAAGTTCGAGCCCTTCTTATTTAAGCAATTCTTTTACTTCCTTTTCGAGAATTGGTAGGTCATGTTTAACAATAAGCCAGATCACATCCGCAGAAACAGAGTCATACCTATGAATTATTCTGTTACGTGTATCAATAATTTTTCTTGAATCAGATATTTTTATATCCGGGGCAATTTCTCTGATACGATTCATTGCTTCACCAATAATTTCAATATTTCTTTCAATGGCTTTACGTGTTTTTAAATCGTTTTGAAAATCAGCATAAGTTTCTTGTTGAGGCAGAAACTCATGGATCTCCTTAATTGATAATTCAATATCTTTTAGCCAGATCTTTATTTCAGGATGCATAAAGAAGACTTTTTGAATTTTCAATATTCTCCATAAGATAGGGATTTTTAACTGCTTTGTGTTCGAGCAAATCAATTTGTCTTTTTAATAGGTCCTCCAGCGCAAATTTCAGATTGAAATAATTGTCAGCATAATCCAGAGGGTCAATGGAATCAATTTCTACAATTAAATCAATATCACTTTTTTCAGAAAATCTGTCTGTCAATACTGAACCAAATACATATAGGGTTTTGACTTTGTTTTTATGACAAAGAACTCTGATTTCTTTGATATACTTTTCTAAATACATTTTCAAACCTTTCTAAGACAAAGATACTATTTCCTTCTTAAATTTCTGCTCAACACATAGTTTGTTTGCATCTGGATAAAATATGGAAAATCAAAGGAGGTTTACTCTAATAATCTTGCCAGGTTTCTTGCTAGGTTTTGGGGATAATTGGTATTAAATAATGGAAATATCAAGATTTTGTCTTTCTACAATAGTATTGATAATCAATGTGTTAAGGTATATATATCATATTTCCTTATAACTCTGGATCAGAAAAGTTCAGGTTCGAGCCCTGACAGAGCAACATTTCTAAGCCGCACATGCGGCTTTTTTTATATGTGAAAGCTCACCTCAACTATAAAATCTCAAGAACCCCGGAAAACTAACCATGCTTTATCCATTCACCAGGTCCACTGTATAAGGGGACTTTGGTGGGTGGTAAAATAAATTTGACTTGTATTATATTTCTCCCGTACCTTTGATAGGTATTTACCTTTATAAGTAGTTGGGGACTAAAGCACATCTGCATAATTCAGATACTCATCACTAAGGTTAAATTTTGCTCTCGGTTTTTATTTTCAAAATCGCTTAATTCAAATTATCATTAACCGTTAACAGGATCTTTTATCCTGCAGGGGGATAATCCTGACACAAATCATTTAATATTAATAAAATAAGAATTTCCTGTAAAAGATTTATTATGAAAATACTACTTATTTCTCCAGCCGTTGATTCCGAAACAAGAACTAATAAAGGACTTATGATACCTCAACTAGGCCTTTATATTTTGAAAGGATTAACTCCGCCCGAACATGAAGTCAAGATTATTGAGGAAGAGATAAATAACATTGATCTTGATCAGGAATGCAATCTGGTCGCAATAAGTTGCATGACGGCAAATTCTCATAGAGCTTACGAGCTTTGTCAGGAATTTAAAAAAAGAGGCAAAACTGTAGTAATTGGAGGAGTCCATCCGACCATACTCCCTGACGAGGCCTTGCAACATGCCGATAGTGTAGTAGTTGGTGAAGCAGAAGGAGTTTGGGAAATCTTACTTAATGATTTTCAAAATAATAATTTGAAAAGAAGGTATTGTAATCCACTACCAGATTTAACAAAATACATCCCAAAAGATTTCGCCAAGATTACCAGGAAAAGACTGTTTCATGTTATTCCGATAATAACATCCCGCGGATGCCCTTATGATTGCGACTTTTGCTGTGTCACAAATCTTTTTGGAAAACAAATCAGACATGTACCTGTAGAAAATGTTGTACGGGACATTAAGGAATCCGGTGCAAAGAACTTTATATTTCTGGATGATAATATTATTGGCCATCCAAAGTATGCTAAAGCATTATTTAAAGCAATTAAGCCTTTAAAAATTAAATGGGTAGGGCAGGCTTCTTTGTCATTGCTGGTTAGCGATAAAGAACTTTTGCAACTTGCAGCTGAAAGTGGATGCAAATCACTTTTCATCGGAATTGAAAGTGTGTCTGAGCAACAGCTGCAAACGATGCCTAAAGCAATTAACAAAATTGAACAATTAGAAAGAGCCCTGAAAAATGTCAAAAAGATGGGTATTTTGGTTCACGCATCAATGATTTTTGGCTTTGATAATGACCCAAAAGAAATATTTAATGAAAGTGTTCGATTCTTAATAAAAAACAGAGTAGGTACAGCTTCTTTCAATGTATTAACTCCTTATCCCGGAACAAAAGTTTATGAAGATCTAAAAAATGAGAACCGCTTGATAACTACTGATTGGAGATATTATGATCATAATACAGTAGTATTCAAACCAAGGAACATGACACCCTATGAACTCCAAATCGGGAAAATCGATGCAAGGCAAAAATTTTATAGTATATTATCAGTTCTGAATAGGGCATTGGGCAATTTGTATAATCCGATAATATACTTTACTTTGAATTACGGACATATTAAACAGGTAAAGGTTGAAGCAAAAAGAATAGCTAAACTAAAATCAGAGTTATTTGAAAATATTCATGAATAATAAAGAGCACAGGGAAATAAGTGTTACCAAGTACTCGGGATGACCGGCTAAATGTGGTCAAAACATCCGGTTCTTGCAATCAACTTGAAAAACAGAGAAGTCTTGATAACCTGATCAATCTCTTCCTTGAGAATTGCAAATAATTATAATGCTCAAACATTATAAAAGATATCAAGCACAGTAACTTTCTTCGTATAATCTACTCTGCGGATTCTGACCTTTTTAACATCGAGCCCGGTAATTTCAGCGACATTTTTTATAAGCTCCTCTTTATTCTGAGGTTTCAGCATTTCGAGGTTATCATAAATTATAGGATGTGTACTGTAATTGTCTTTTCTGGCTTTTCTGGCCAGTAATATCTCAAGAATAAATGCGGAGAGAATGATAGTGATGTTAAGGATAAATATCCCCAAAAAGGGGAAATCTATCCACTTAAATGAATTGACAGCTGAAATA
>JAPLEC010000305.1 GCA_026391515.1 Bacteroidia bacterium
TAAGAGGATAATCTATGAATCCGCTGATACCTTTATTTGTTGTTATTCCACTTGCAGGAGCCTTCCTGATAATGATCCTCGGAAGATTTATCAGGGACTTCAATAAATATTTTGCCTCTCTGATACTTTTGGTTCTGGTTATTTTCAGCATTTATTCTCTTTTTACTACTGGAGAAAAAGTATCCTTATATAAAGTCGGAGGATGGGAACCGGTGAATAAAATCCCTATTGGGATTTACATGGTAATGGATGGATTCACTGTCATTGTTCTCTGTATAATTAATATTGTCGGCTTTCTATCTTCCTTTTATTCAATCTCTTACATAAAAAGATTTACCTCTGAGAATCTGTATTATGCTCTATTTTGTCTTATGATTGGAGGAATGAACGGAGTAGTTCTCAGCGGTGATCTTTTCAATATTTTTGTTTTCCTCGAAATTTCGGTCATCGCAGCATATGCTCTTGTGGCATTTGGTGTAGAGAAGAATGAACTGGAAGCTACATTCAAGTACCAGGTATTAGGAGGAATTGCTTCGTTTTTAATCCTGTTCGGAATAGGATTCATTTACTGGAAAGCAAAAACGCTGAATATTGCAGATATTAAAGAAGTATTCAGCACCGGTTATGACAGGACATATTACCTTTTCGTGCAGATACTCATTCTGAGCGGTTTTGGACTCAAAGCAGCCATTATTCCATTCCATGCCTGGTTACCAGATGCACATTCGTCGGCCCCCTCTCCTATTTCAGCTATGCTTTCAGGTGTTCTTATCAAAGCAGTTGGTATTTATGTAATCATCCGACTCTTCTTTAATATGTTCGCCATAAGCACTGGTATGTCAATTCTGATTACCACACTCGGAACATTATCAATGGTAATCGGTGTATTCCTGGCAATCGGTCAGTGGGATATAAAGAGGCTTCTGGCATATCATAGTATAAGCCAGATGGGGTATGTCGTCCTTTCTGTCGGTATGGGTATGATACTTATTTCCCGTGGAATAAAGCCTGAAGTTGCCGCACTGGCTATCGCCGGAGGGATATTCCACCTGATTAACCATGCTGCTTTTAAAGGTCTGCTGTTCCTGAATGCGGGAGCGATAGAATACACCATCGGCACACGTGATCTTAAAGAGATGGGTGGTCTTGCAAAATCAATGCCCGCAACATCAGCAACATCCTTTATCGCATCTATGTCAATTTCAGGGATACCCCCTTTTAATGGATTCTTCAGCAAATTGATCATTATCATAGCAGCTATTATGGGAAGATTTTATCTGCTGGCACTACTTGCTGTGATTGTTAGTATAATAACATTAGCATCATTTCTGAAATTTCAGCGTTATGCCTTCTTTAATAAGACTGATGATAATAACGAAAGAAAAATAAAGGAAGTGCCATTCCCGATGGTCTTCAGCATGGTCATTATGAGCATATTATGTGTATTGCTCAGTCTGCTTGTAATTCCTGGAATAAGGGAAGCAGTGCTGACTCCTGCAATAAATATATTGATGGATCCCGGGAAATATTCGTCACTAATAATTGGAACTTAAGATGAGATACGTAACAGTTTTCATATTATCGCTCATTTTCTGGTTGCTTCTTACTTTCAAGATTACTGTTCCTAACATAATCGTAGGTTCAGTTGCTTCTCTTATCTGTGCTCTGATATTTACCAGGTTCTTCATACACAATATTTACAAGCTTATCCAGCCACACCGGTATTTCTGGTTTTTAATTTATCTGGTAGTATTTATCTGGGAATGTATAAAGGCAAACTTCGATGTTGCATACAGGGTACTTCATCCAGCAATGCCGATAAGGCCGGGTATCGTGAAAGTCAAAACTACTTTGAAGTCTGAACTTGCAAGAACTCTGCTTGCAAATTCAATTACCATGACTCCCGGAACAATATCAGTTGACATTATTGGAGATTACCTGTACATCCATTGGATATATGTGAGGTCGGAAGATCCTGAGGTTTATACCAGCATGATAACCGGGGCATTTGAAAAATATATTAAAAAAATTATCGAATGAGTGAATATCTGAACATATTGCTTTATATCCAGATAGGATTAAGCGGCATCTGTTTATACAGGATCATCCGTGGTCCTACAATTCCTGACCGAATGGTCGGAATTGATATATTCGGAATACTCGTTGTGGGCATCTGTGCAATAATTTCCATTCAAACTGAAAGATCATTCATCCTCGATATTGGTATTGCCTGGATCATCCTGAGCTTTATCGGCACATTAACACTGGCAAAATATCTGACTGGTAAAAAACTAAATGAATAATATGATAAGCCTGATATTCATAACGATAGGAATACTTTTTAACCTGCTGGGTTGTATTGGAATTATAAGGCTTCCTGATACTTACAACAGGCTTCAGGCTGCTACAAAGTGCGTCACACTAGGGTGTTGCAGTATCCTTATTGGTGTTTGTTTTCATTTCGGATTCAGCGACGCAGGAGTCAAAGCGCTTGTAGCAATTCCGATACTTTTCTTTACTTCAACAGTGGCAGCTCATGCTCTCATAAGGGGGACATACCATTTCGGGATAAAGCTCGGCAAGAAAAGCGTGAAAGATGATTATAAAGATGCTGTAAAATGAAGTATCCCAAGATAAGAGAATTAAAAGAGGCGGTGATCTCTCTAGTGACTCCGGCCTATACATCGAAGTTCCCGAAGGAACCTCATATACCTTATGAAAATTACAGAGGAAAACCTGTTGTCGATAACGAAAACTGCGTTGGATGCGAAACATGCGCAAATGTTTGTCCACCCAATGCAATCACTTTTTCAGACGATAAAGAAAAAAAGGTAAGGATTATAAAAAGAGATTACGGAAAATGTATCTTTTGTGGTATGTGCCAGGAACATTGTATTACCGGTAAAGGAGTAAAACTTTCAGATAAGATTTTTGATATTGCAGTTTTTGAAAGGGAGAAAAATGTAGAATTTCAGGAGAAAGAGCTTCTGATCTGCGAAAATTGCGGTGCCATAATAACTACAAAAGAGCATCTTCATTATATGCACAGAAAGCTGGGGCCAAAAGCATTCTCTTCAATACTTAATCTTAACCTTCTCAACCAGAAATTAAAACTTGCTGAAGGGCAGGATGTTGATATTGAGATCAGGGATAATTTGAAGAGAAAGGATATGTTCAATATTGTTTGCCCGAACTGTCTGAGACAAATCCTGGTAAAATACTTATATAAAGGTGTTTAACGACCTGAAAGAACTATTAGCGCAGAAAGATAAGAGTATTCTTTTTGTCGGAATAGGTAATCTTCTTAAGATGGATGATGGTGTTGGTGTTTACATAAGCCGGGAAATAAAAAATATTGCGAATAGATCGGCGCTAACAGTTGAAATCAGTATTGAAAATTACATCGGAAAGATAAATACCCTGAATCCTGATATTCTTGTTCTTATTGATTGTGTTGATTTAAAATCAGCAGCAGGTACATTTAAATTACTACGATTAAGCGAGATACAAGATATTACTTTCAATACGCACAACATTTCGTTAAAAAGAATTTCAGAGTTTTTCAAGATGCCAGTTTTTATCCTTGGCATTCAGCCGGAAAAAATTGAGTTTGGTGAAAATATTTCGTATCTTGTAAGGAATATCGCAGATAAAATTATAGAACAAATAAATTCATAGGAGGTGTAATATGGCCATAGAATATTTATGCAAAGTATGCAGAGGTCATCTCAATGTCAAGACCTCAATTATCCTTGCTGCCTCAAATATCAGTGACCGTTCACAGCGAGGATTGATCTATCTTAATCCTGAATTAGGGAACTATACCAGGACCACACATCCTTCATTCCAGATCAAGGAAGGAGCAGAATACATTTATACCTGTCCGATATGCGGGGCTCAGCTGAACAGTATGAAGTATCTTCACATGGTCAGGATCCTGATGAAGGATGATGACGGGAAAGAATTCAATATTTACTTTTCCGGTATAGCAGGTGAAAAATGTACCTTCAAGATAAGGGGAAATAAAATCGAACAGAAATCAGGCCCTGATGTAAAGATCTATGACAAGTATTTTGAAGTCCCCGAGGAGGACAAAAAATATCTGTAGCGTGCTTTCCATCTGGTATATTAAACGGCGACCAAATATAAGCAATAATTCAATTGAGATTCCTCGCTGGCGCTCGGAATGACAGAGCAAATACGGAGGTAATATGAAGGAGAAGCGGCGATGCGCAAATGCACATAGCCGCTTCTCCTTTCCCTTAGAAATAATTGATATTGTCATTCCGAATGTATCCGCCAGCTGGCGGAGGAATGAGGAATCTTACTGACAATGGCACGGATTATAGATCCGTACCAAAGACTGTAAGTAATTTTATGTTTAATTTATTTACTTTTGTCACTAAATAATAATTATAGGATTCAATGAACAAAGACGTAAACAAACTTGCAGCAGATAATATCCGTATCCTGGCAATGTCGATGGTTGAAAAGTCAAAATCGGGTCATCCCGGCGGAGCGATGGGCGGAGCAGATTTTATACATATTCTCTTTTCCGAGTTCCTGAATTTTGATCCCGGCGATCCAAAATGGATTAATCGCGACAGGTTCTTTCTTGACCCTGGTCACATGTCACCTATGCTGTATTCCATACTTGCTCTTACAGGGTATTTTAAAATTGAAGAACTAATGCAATTCCGTCAGTGGGGAAGCCCGACTCCGGGCCACCCTGAACTTGATGTCACACGAGGAATTGAGAATACTTCAGGTCCTCTCGGACAAGGCCATACCATGGCAGTTGGTGCTGCAATAGCTGAGAGATTCCTGGTTGCAAGATTTGGCGAATTGTTTGCACATAAAACATATACTTATATCTCCGACGGTGGTGTTCAGGAAGAGATTTCACAGGGAGCAGGCCGTCTCGCCGGATTCCTCGGACTCAATAACCTGATTATGTTCTACGATTCAAACGATATACAGTTATCAACTGAAACTAAAGCAGTTACATGTGAAGATACAGCTGCCAAATATCGTTCCTGGGGATGGGAACCAATAACCATAGAAGGAAATGATCACGATCAAATAAGAAAAGCTCTGAACACTGCAATTAAATCAAAAGATAAGCCTGTAATAATTATTGGTAAAACAATAATGGGAAAGGGTCTTCTTGATAATGACGGAAAAAGCTTCGAGAGAAAGACATCAACTCATGGAATGCCGGTAAGCGAAGCCGGAGGATCGTTTGAAAAATCACTATTAAATCTTGGAGGAGATATTTCGGATCCGTTCAAAGTATTTGATGATGTCAGAGATCTTTACAAGAAAGTAATTGATACTAAACGCAGGCAGGCTGCAGAATGGAAGAACAAAAAAGCTGAATGGGCATCAAAAAACAACGAGCTTGATCAGAAGCTTCATCTTTTCTATTCAGGGAACGTGCCTGAGATTGATTTCAAAGCAATTCAACAGAAAGAGGGTTCAGCAACAAGAGCTGCATCGTCAGCAGTATTAAGTGTTTTCGCCAAAAAGATTGAGAATATGGTAGTTGCGTCAGCCGACCTTTCAAATTCTGATAAAACTGATGGCTTCCTGAAAAATACAAAACCATTTGTCAAAGGCGATTTTTCAGGAGCCTTTTTACAGGCTGGAGTAGCCGAGCTTACAATGGCTGCAGTAATGAATGGCATGGCACTGCACGGAGGCGTAATCCCCGCATGCGGAACATTCTTTGTTTTCTCCGATTATATGAAACCTGCTGTTCGTCTTGCCTGTCTTATGGAACTTCCTGTAAAATACATCTGGACACACGACGCATTCCGCGTTGGTGAAGATGGTCCGACACACCAGCCTGTTGAGCAGGAAGCACAGATACGGCTGATGGAGCATCTGAAAAATCATCATGGAGAAAACAGTATGCTCGTACTAAGGCCCGCTGATGCTGCAGAGACAAGCGTTGCCTGGAAACTTGCAATTGAAAACAGGAAAACACCAACGGCACTGATCCTTTCGCGCCAGAATATCAAAGATCTTCCTTCCAAAAATAATGACAGATTTAATGATGCTCTTCAGGCAAGTAACGGAGCTTATATTGTTCAGGATTGCCAGGGCAAACCGGATGTCATCCTTGTAGCAAGCGGATCAGAAGTATCTACGCTTGTTGAAGGCGCTCTGATGTTAAAAAAAGATGACCTAAAAGTCAGGATCATCTCCGCTCCTTCTGAAGGATTATTCAGGGGACAACCTGTTGGTTACCAAAAATCAATAATGCCAGATGATGTTCCGGTATTTGGCTTAACTGCCGGACTATCAGTCACATTGCAAGGTCTGATTGGTCCAAGAGGTAAGGTATGGGGAGTCAACAGCTTTGGATATTCAGCTCCATATAAAGTACTTGATGAGAAATTCGGTTTTACGGCTGAGAATGTTTACCGTCAGGTGATTGATTACCTGGCTCAATATAAAAAGTAAACATTATGATCATTCGTTGAAGGCCGCCTCATCAGCGGCCTTCTTTATTAATTTTTGCATAATTGATCCCTTTATAATAAATTAGATTAACATTTAGTCTGTTTAATCTATAGGTGCGATATGAAAAAACTTATTTGCCTTCTTTTTCCTCTGTCAGGCCTCCTGATTGTCCCTGCATTCGGACAAAAAGATACAATTGATGTCACTTATGAAGTAAAAGATACTTTAAATAAGAATATCAGACTTTTTGAGAGTGATAAATTATTGGAATTGACTCTCCGTTTTGACATAAATGCTTATAAAAAGGAAAAAACAGATACAGCCTATCAGAATGCAATTCTTACTTATCACATAAGCGAGACAGATTCAATAAACAAAGAAATAAAATTAAGAGCTCGTGGTGAACTCCGCAGAGATTATTGTGATTTCCCTCCTATCAGATTAAATTTCAGAAAGTCAGAATCATTAAATGATGAATTCAGCAATGTAGACAAATTGAAATTGGTTACACATTGTAAACTGGGCAACGAAGAATATACATTGAAAGAATTCCTGATATATAAGCTTTATAATGTGCTCACTGAGAACAGTTTCAAGGTCAGGCTGGCAAGAATCAATTATATTAACACGGGCAAACAAAGTAAACAGATCAAGCAATTTGCATTTATAATTGAACCTCTTGAAGCTTTGTGTAAACGAACAAATTCCGTTGAGGTAAAAGTAGCTAACATATCTCAAAAGAATATTAAGCCTGAGATAATGGACAGGATGGCAATTTTTAATTACGTGATTGGGAATACCGACTGGTCGGTTCCGATAAAGCATAATATCGTTGTTTTGTCACAGGGTGGTTCAGACAGACCGAACCTGGGAGTAATATTACCTTTTGATTTTGACTATGCTGGTCTGGTTAATGCCGATTATGCTGTTCCTTATGCAGGATTAGGTCTTGCATCGGTACGTGACCGCAAGTACCTTGGTGTATGCAGAGATAAAGAGGTTTTTATAAATGAGTTGAAAGAATTCTTAGATAAAAAAGAAGAGTTCTACAAAGTCATAAATGAATTTCCATATCTGAAGGAGAAATCAAAAAAAGATATGATTGCCTACCTGGATGGATTCTTTAGCGGAATCGACAAGCGAAATACTATCGCTTACAAAATATTAGAGGATTGCTTAGTTTTTTAGTTTAACTTAATAACTGACCGAAGTTTATTAGAATTAATGATTAACCTGACAGGTCAATCAATTATCCTTTTAAATTCATCATTTTCTTTATCTTTGCCACTTATTTTTATTGAATGAAGTACGATATTAAAAAGGGAATAAAAGGATTGATCTTTGACCTTGATGGTACACTTGCTGATACTATGCCGTATCATTTCGAAGGGTGGAAAAAAGCATGTATCAAATACGGGGCAGATATTGACCCTGCATTTCTTCGTAAACATACAGGCAGTCCCGGATGGATCATTGCATCGGAAATAATAAAGAAATGCGGGCTTGACGGAACTGTTACAATCGACCAGATCGTGGAAGAAAAGCTTGACCAGTTTCATAAAATTCAGCCTAATGTAAAACCGATCAAACCAGTCGCTGATATAGTCAGAAAATATTATCGTAAATTACCTATGGCCGTTGGCACCGGAGGTCACAGGGAAGCTGTTATACGCACTCTGGAAATAACTGGTCTCAGAAAATATTTTGATATTATCGTCACAGCCAATGATGTTGACAACTTCAAGCCTCATCCGGAGACATTTCTTAAATGTGCTGAGCTGATGAATGTCGATCCTGCTCATATTGAAGTGTTTGAGGACGGCGATCTTGGAATTGAAGCTGCACGAATGGCCGGTATGGTTGCGACTGATGTCAGATCGTGGTATAACTCGAACTGGTGAAGCTGGAAATAGCCTTCGCCCTCTTAAGCCAGTGAACCAATATTTTGCAGGCTGACCTAAACCAGTATTTTGGTTGTCAGATTGGTAATACTCGTCTGAATATCAGTGATTATATTACCGTCTCTGCTTTGATCCTGCTCAACGATCATATACTTCGTGCCTGCAATATCTTTATTGGCAATAATTTCTTTGAAGTTGATCACACCGGCTCCTACCGGAGCAATATCATCTTTAATAACCTCAAAAAAAGGAGCCTCATTTTTATACATGTCCTTGAGGTGAATGAGATGAAATCTTCCCGGATATTTTTTAAATATATCGACAGGATTATGGCCTGCCTTGGTAGCCCAAAAAGTATCAAGCTCCATTATAACAAGGTTTCAGGGCTGAATACAATATTTTGAGCCAATTATGGCATGGTCTTCTGCCATTTTTTTAGCAGTGTCTAGAGTAACACCCGCTCCTTCAACCTGAGTATGGCTGCTAAGTATCTCCATGCCGAGGTCATTTACCAGCTTTTTAAATTCTGCAGGCGCATATCCATAAAATTTGCCATCCTTATAATCAGCAAGCTCAACATATTTATAGCCCATATCGGAAACTTTTTTCAGCGATCCGGGTACATCTGCAGTCATGGCATCGCGAATTGTATAAAGCTGAAGCCCTATGCCAAATGTTTTCGGATCACTTACAACAGCTTTTGAGGCAAGCTTGTTTTTACATCCGTACTGTGAAAGTACAATTGCTCCGAATGTACCGGCAGCTGTAATTCTCAGGAATTCTCTTCTTGATTGTTTTGATTTCATGGTATCTTACTAATTACGAATTAGGAATTACGAATTAAAAAATAAAAATAATATAATCCGGGAAATATTTGAAACTATAAGGAGTTTTTTAATTGAACAGGTTAATTTATGGATATCTTAATAAATAAACTTATTGTTATTTAACTGGAATAAAGTTTATATAATGGTTCTGATTTATTTATTTTTAATAATTTTATTCTTGAATTTCTCAGAATGAAAACACGTATCATTATAGTTTTTTGTCTCATTGCCAATTTTACTTATCTACTTGGTCAACAGGCAGTTGATTCCGAACAGAGAAAAATTCAGAAGCTTGATGCAGAGGATCTGGCATTTAAAAACGATAGTGTTGAAATAAATGTAACCTCTGCCAGCCGAAGCTCAAAGCGTATAGGTGAGTTGCCAATCACGATTTTTGTAGTCACCAGGGAGGAAATAATTCGCAATCATTATAATTCATTGATTGATATTATAAAAAGTCTGCCAGGTGTAAGGGTATCACAACCAGGTTCAGGTGAGCTTGGAGAGAGTTATGAGCTAAGAGGTCTCGTCGGTAACATGTATACAATGATCCTTATTAATGGCCTTCCTATAAAACCAAGTGCAGTTATTGGGATGCCAATTGGTGCTCAACTTCCAGTGCGCCAGGCTGAAAGAATTGAAATTATTTATGGACCGGCTGCAGCAGTATATGGTGCTGATGCGGTTTCAGGTGTGATAAATATAATTACAAAAGAGGCAGATAAAGGAACTTTTGTAATGGGAGATCTTGGCCTCGGGCAAAGTGATTACCGCAGCGGTAGTTTTATGGTAGGTGGCAAAACCGGCAAGAATAGAAACATACTTCAATACAGCTTTTATGGTGGGCTTAGCGAGGTAAGCGATCTTAATGTAGAAAGCGGATATGATGAAATTTACAATCCATTGCAATACCTTCAAAAGACCGGCAAAACTTTTAATATAGGAGGTATAAACTATAAACCGATGGAAATTACTGAAAGTATTTTGCTTGCAAAAGGTATTAATCCATCTGATTTTATTAAAGAAAATTATCCTGCAAATTATGAAGGTTCCCTTACTATACCCAAAATAGAAGATCTTCCTGCTTCAAGTAATAATCTAGGATTTCAACTTAAATTCAGAGGTGTTTCCATGTCATTCAATAACATGTACAGGAGAACCCACAGTTCACTGAGCCAGTCGCCTTATTTTTATAATTATAACAATCCGCAGAATTATTGGGCTGAAAATATAAGATCGACAACTTTAAGTTATAACCATGAATGGTCTCCGAGGTTTACTACGACTACAAACTTTTCCAATCTGGATTATAAAATGGATAATAATTCCAGCATGGGTATAACTTTTATCGATTATACTGATAAAGTTTACAGGTATGCAGCAGGCCGCGACATATTACTGGAGCAATTATTCACTATCATGATTAAAAACAGTCTTGAGATCATGTCAGGTGTTACTTACCAGTATTCCGGTAATTTGCCGCAGACAAGTTTCCTAGATGCACCCTTTAATCCGAAAAATTACAAATACTACAATACCAGCGTTGATTATCATGATACACTAACCAACAATTTTGGCATTAATCCTCTTGTATACCATAATTTTTCAGCTTTTACGCAGGCTTATTATTCCCTTAAATCATTCAGATTCATGGGTGGCATAAGAGCAGACAACAACTCTCAGTACGGATTTAGCATAAAACCAAGACTCGCAGGAATGATCATTCTGAATCCAAAACTAAGTTTCAGAGGTTCAATTGGTTACGCATATAAAGCTCCGCCGGCTTCTCTTGAATGGCAGTCACTTGCCTATAGAGCCGGAGCTAATCTTGACAGTCTTATTTATATAGCCATTCCAAACCGTGATCTTAAACCGGAAAAGTATATGTCGGTAGAGCTTGGAGTATTAAAAAAGTTTAAGAGAGGAATGAATATTAACGTATCAGTATTTTATAATGAAATTAAGAACCTGATTGTTGATATGAATGTTCCTGTCGATGATCTTGACCTGCCGCTGGCAATTAAAACATCAGACACTGCCACAGTATTGAAGAGAATTAATAGTAGCAGTTCATTGTCCCGATTATATGGTTTCCAGAGCACGATAAAACGTGATGATATTATAAAGTCTATCCATCTGAATCTTGAGTTAAGTCTGACTTTTACAATGTCGAGTCAGAAAATTCCTGATTTTGTAAAAATGGCCAGCGACTATGTCAGCAATTTTAAACTTAATCCCCATCATCTCGGGCAGCTGAAGATTTCTGCGCAACCTCTGAAAAATTTATACTTCCAACTCACAAGTATTTGGGAATCGAGTTGGTTAAGAGTAGTTATGCCGATTAAGGATATCTATAATGAGGTAATCAAGGATTATGATGGCTTTTATAGTATGGATTTTGTAGCCAATTATAAATTCGGAACAAACCTGAACGGTTTCATAAAAGTTAATAATATCCTTAACGAGAAATACGGGGGGCCGGTTTATTCCGGAATGAGAACTGCTCTTTCCTACGATCCCCAAACCGGACGAAGTATTCATTTTGGTCTTACATATATACTTAACTGATGAAAAGAAAAATTGCAATCATAGGGTTATTGCTTACCTTTTCATTATTTCTGAATTATGCCAGTGGTCAGGATACTCTGTCTGTAAGATCAGACCTGAAAATAAAACGTGCAGCTGATTCTGCCCTGGCAGTTGAGTTTTTTAAAAAAGCACAAACATTCTATTCTGCTGATAATATCGATAGTGCCTCTGTTAATATCTCCAAATCGGTTGATGTCGCAAAACAAGAGAATTTCATGCTTGTAGCTGCAGTAAATTATGAATTACTGGCATCGATATATGAAGCACAGAATAACTGGGAAGAAACTTTACGTAATTACATAAGAGCTTCATCTGCCTATTCAAAACTCGGAGATAAAAAAAATGAAGCAAGAATATTACATATAATAGCTGAAAAATATTTCCTTGCAGGCAGTTATAAGAAATCTGCCCAGAATTCCGAACAGGAGTTTATTTTATATGAAGAGCAGAATTCAAAGATGCGGGCCTCGACTGCCGAGATGGCAGGAAAGTCATATTACTATCTTCCAATCGATTCATTATCAACTAAATGGTATAATATTGCAGCTTCTTATTTTAAAAAAGATACTGATACTGCCGGATTTTTGAGATGTTCTGAAAAATTGGGTTCTCTTTTTATTCAGATTGGAAATTACGATAAAGCAAACAATGAATATGAAAATATTTTATCAATTTATTCGCAGAAAAATGATTATAAGAACATTGCAGCAATCTATAACCAGTTAGGGTTTCTTGCATTTAAGAAAAAGGATTTGAGTTCAGCATTATCTAACTTCCAGAATGCAGTTGAAAGTTCGGAGAAAGGTGGTAAAGATGATTATTTCCTTACCGATGCCTGGTCAAATATTGCTGTCTGCCATCAGAATCTGAATAACCAGAAAGAAATGCTCCAGTCATTTCAGGAGGCCCTGAAACATGCCAAAGATTCAGAAAGAAAAGATGAAGCTGCCAGAATTGAACGTATCCTGGCAATGATATATTTTAAAAAAGGCGATTACTACCATGCTGAGGTTTATTGCAGGAATTGCATTGAATCTGCTAAAGCATCCGGAAATTTTGATATTCTTCAGTTATGTTATAAAGATTATTCAGCGGTTCTTGAAAGTGGTAACGACTTTGTCAAAGCCCTTGAGTATTATGAAAAACATCTTAACCTGCGCGATTCCCTGATTTATGAAAGTCGCCTGACTGAAAAAAAGACAGCAGATAGGATTAATGAACTTGAATCTATCGAACAAAGGTTAAGAAATGAACTGTCAACAGAAGAAATACAGGGGTTGGAATTGAAGAATTTAAAAGCAGAATCATCGAGAAAAGAAAATGAGATTAAACTTCTTCAAAAACAACAGGAACTTGACAGGTCGGAAAAAGGCAGACTGGAACAGTCTCTTGTTCTTGAAAGAGAAAGGTTCGAACTCAATAGAAAAGTACAGGACATTAAATCCTTAAAGCAGCAACAGGCAATCGACAGTCTCAGTTTGAAACAAAAAGATGATGAAGCTAAAAACCTGGAAACTGAAAAAATACTTCTTCAAACGCAAATAGAACAGCAGAGGCTTAAGGCACAAAAGGATAAACAGATCCGCAATATGGCTGTAGGGCTGGGAGCTCTTATGGTAATTGTGGCTTTAATGATCCTTGCAGGACTTATTTCAACACGAAGACAGAATCAGCGGCTGGCAGAGAGTAAACGCCAAATAGAAAAGGTCAATGCCGATCTGGAAATCAAAAATGCAGAAGTGCTGAAGCAGAAAGACATAATCGAACAAAAAAATCAGTCAATAACAGATAGTATCCAATACGCCAGCAGGATACAGACAGCAGTTCTTCCTCCAATAAACTTTCTTCAAGAATGGGGAATAGAAAACTTCATCCTTTTTAAACCAAAGGATATTGTAAGCGGTGATTTTTACTGGGGCGTGAGAAAAAATGGGAAAATCATAATTGCTGCTGGTGATTGCACTGGCCATGGTGTACCGGGTGCTTTTATGAGCATGCTGGGACATGCTTTCCTTGATGAGATAATCAATACCAAAGAAATTAAGAATGCAGCGGCTATATTGAATTTATTAAGAGATGAAGTTATAATCACCCTTAAACAAAAAGGTACAACAGGCGAAGCACGCGACGGAATGGATATTTCTCTGGTGATTCTCGATCTTAAAGCAGGAGTGCTGGATTATGCTGGTGCTAATAATCCTCTATATATTATCAGGGATGGTAAAATGCTGAAATTCGCAGCTGACAGGATGCCAATCGGAATTCATTTTATCTCCTTCACACCATTCACAAACCAGAAAATTGAAATAAGAAAAGGCGATTACCTGTACCTTTTTTCAGATGGTTATGCCGATCAGTTTGGAGGACCAAAAGGAAAGAAATATATGTATAAACCATTCCAGTACCTTCTTCTGCAAAATCATTCTAAACCATTGCAAACTCAGAAAGAGGTGCTTGATGATACCTTTGAAAAATGGAAAGGCGACCGCGACCAGGTGGATGATGTAATGGTGATCGGGATTCATTTATAAGAAAGGTACAAGGTGTAAGGTTGCCGTGAACCATGAACCGTTAACCCAGTACTGTGAACCTTTTACAAATTATAATAGTCTGAATTTGAACAAGTTAATAGCAACAGCAGATGGCTCCCACACAATTTATGTTCCTGAATTAAATGAGCATTACCACTCTATCCATGGTGCTATCCAGGAGTCTGAATATGTTTACCTGAAAAATGGATTTGATTTTTGCAGCAGTGATCCCGTTCATATTTTTGAAGTTGGATTCGGCACCGGGCTCAATGCTTTGCTGACAGCTATGAGGTGCATAAACGGAAAAAGAGAAGTATTTTATACATCAATTGAAAAATATCCTCTTGAAGAAAATGTCTTAGGTCTGCTAAACTACTGCCAGTTTACAGGTAAAGAGAGTAAAAAGATTTTTGATAGTATATCTTCATCGCTGTGGGGTGAAATGAAACATATCTGTAAAAATTTTAACCTTAAAAAAATTAAGGGAGATATAATAACCGATGAACTTTCCGGCAGCTTCGACCTGATCTATTTTGATGCCTTCGGTCCGGATAAACAACCTGAAATGTGGACATCTGCGATATTTGCTAAAATCAATAATATTACTAAAACAAATGGAATATTGGTGACATATTCAGCCAAGGGTGATGTTAAGAGAATACTGAGAAGTTCAGGATTTGACGTGAACCTTCTTCCCGGCCCGCCTGTGAAAAGACATATAATCAGGGCAATTAAAATCTGAAAAAATGTTTTAAAGACTTTTTTACTATACTCAAAGTGTTATCTTTGCGGAAATTTTAATTAAAAATTATGTACTATGAAAATCAAGGGATTTATTGTTCTTATTGTCACACTGGCCATAATGCTTGGTTCCTGTGCGAAAAATGCTATACAAAGCTCAAAAATGGTAAACAATATAGATTCAGTTTCTTATGCTCTGGGTATTGTAAATTATAATTCTCTGACTGCTGATAGCGTTCTTAATCCAGTAATGATAGCCAAAGCAATGATTGACGGAATAAGAGGCAATCCTGCCATGAAGGATGAATATGCAAGGACTTTATTTTCGGATTTTATCAATAAGCGTAAAGCTGAAATAGCTGCAAAGCAAGTTGAAGCAACTAAAATTTTGTACAAAGATTATAATGAACAGAATAAAGCTTTCCTTGCTCAGAACAAAGAAAGGAAGGGAGTTATCGTCACGCCAAGCGGCCTTCAATATGAAGTGATAAAAATGGGAACCGGTCCGAAACCAACTAAGGAGAATACCGTAAAAGTCCACTATGTTGGCACTCTGATCGACGGCAAAAAGTTTGACTCTTCAATTGACAGGAAGGAACCAGCAGAATTTCCGGTTTCAGGTATCATTCAGGGGATGAGTGAAGCCCTGCAACTGATGCCCGTTGGTTCAAAATTTAAAATTTATCTTCCTGAAAATCTGGCCTATGGTGAATACCCACAGGGTCAGCTGATAAAACCGTTCTCCACTCTTATCTTTGAAGTTGAGCTCATTGACATTGTAAAGTAATGAGGATAGCTGAGATACATACAGCAAAAGGGTTAATGAAGGCCAGCTTTTTCGAACAGGATGCTCCGGGTACTGTAGAAAATTTTATCAACCTTGCAAAAAAAGGTTTTTATGACGGACTGGCATTTCACCGTGTAATACCTGATTTTGTGATCCAGGGGGGCTGCCCATTCTCGAAAGACAGCATACCTGCTTCGGTAAAGTTTTTGAAGGAACTGACATAATTGATAAAATACGTCAGGGTGATAAAATTGAAAAAATCATCATAAACGAAGAATAATCAAATGGCATTTGAAATTACCGGTAAAATAATTGACATTCTGCCTGTTAACCAGGTAAGCGACAAATTCAGAAAACGCGAATTTATTGTAGAGAAAAAAGAGTCAGGAGGAGCTGCAGTTTTCGTCGATTATATCAAATTTCAGCTAATTCAGGACAAGTGCGATCTTATTAATGAATCGTTCCTGAATGAAGAAGTTAAGATATGGTTTAATCTGAAAGGAAATAAATGGGAACGCGACGGTAAGATCAATTACTTCACCAACCTTGATGCCTGGAAAATAGAAAAAATATCTTCATCGGGAGGAGACCAGAATGTGACACTTCATACACCCCTGGAGGATATTCCTCCTGATAATGATGAACTGAGCGATCTGCCATTCTGAAAGAATATAAGAGACTGAGCCTGAAATTCAGTCTCTTTTTTTTATCTTGTAACCAGAATAAATCTTAAAAATTCCGGTTTTATTATTATCAGGTAATAATCAAATACTGATCAAAATGAAGTATCTACTTATTGCTGTTTTTTCAATTTCAACTGCAGTAATTAATGCCCAGGTTCTTACAAATCAGGTATTGCAAAATCCCCGTCAGATTCAGCTGCCTTATAATCGGCTGATACAACCTGCTGGTCATCAGATATATATAAGCGATGGTGCACAGGAATATCATGCGCTTGATGCAGCATTATCACCTGATGGAAAATGGCTCGCAGTAATGGAACGATTCTCTATTGTTTTTATAAGCACTGCCGATAATACAGTTAAAGCTCGCCTTATGAATAATTCTAACCCTAATCTGGCAGGCGGGATGAACACCTATTCAGGAATTATCTGGCATACAGGAATTAACGGTATGGAAGTATATTGGAGTGCTATTGGTATAAATGACCTTTCTTTCGTCGTCACTGCAAAATGGGACGGAGTAAAAGCCGAGTTCGGACCAATGCTCGAATTCAAAGCAGACGAAGGCGTTGATATAGCGCTGCCTAATGAAATCCTTATTACCATAGAAGCATCCGGTGAGTGCTTGTATGTCGCCCTTAACGGAAACAATAAAGTGATTAAATATGATCTGAGTACCGGGAAAATTCTCTGGACAGTCGATCCGGGTGTTGCTCCCTATGGACTGGCTATGGCTTCAGACAAGCTGTATGTTACTAACTGGGCAGGCAGGCACCCTGATGCCGGAGACAAGGATGTAGCAGGTGTTCCATGGGGACTTGCAAGGGTAGATAATAAGTCTGGTGGTGGTACTCGTGAAGGCAGTGTGACAGTATTAAATACTTCGAATGGTGGAATTATCAAAGAATTGGTCGTCGGGCTTCATCCAAATGAGATCATCAGCAATAAAAAGGGAAAATTCATCTATGTAACCAATTCTAATAGTGATAATGTAACAGTTATTAATGCGGCAAAGGACAGGATTACAGAAACGATCAGTGTAAGGCTTCAACCTGAGATAAATCCCTTCTGGGGCGACTCACCAAACGGACTTTGTCTTTCACCTGATGAAAAAACTCTGTATGTCGCAAACGGAATGGATAATGCTCTTGCCGTAATTGAGCTGGGGAAAAATGCAACCCGTAAAGGGAGCAATAAAGAGAGCAAAGTAACCGGATTTATTCAAACAGGTGCTTATCCTTCTGCTATAAGCATACTTAATCCTGATCGACTGTATGTTTGTAACCTCGAAGGTGAAGGAGCCAGGATCGGTTTGACAGCAAGAGAAACAACCAATAAGATTTATAATTCACATCATATGCTGGCTTCAGTGTCAGTGATTCCTGTGCCTGGTAAGGAAAAGCTTCAGGCTTATACTGATACAGTTATTGCATTGAATGACCTCTCAAGAGCTCTGCTTACCAGAGAGAAACCCAGGGAAGGTGTTCAGCCTAAACCCGTTCCGGACAGGTTTGGAGAACCTTCCATATTTAAGCATGTTGTTTATATAATTAAGGAGAACAGAACTTACGATCAGGTGCTTGGCGATATGAAACAGGGTGATGGTGATCCGGGACTTTGCATTTTCGGTGCAGAAATCACACCCAATATACATAAGCTTTGTGAAGAATTTTTGTTACTCGATAATTTCCATGCCTCAGGGAAATGTTCTGCCGACGGCCATCAATGGACTGATGCATCGATTGTTACTGATTATATTGAAAAGAATATGAGAGCATGGTTCAGAAGCTATGCCCATGTCCAGACTGATGCTCTTGTATATGCACCTACAGGTTTTCTGTGGGATAACGGAATAAAGTATGGAAAATCGGTCAGGATTTATGGAGAAGCTTCAGTTCCTGTTTATGATAATAAGCTGACATGGACCGATATTTATAAAAAGTACAAAAACGGAGAAAAGATTGATTTTTATAACCGGACGACAATTGAACCTGTAAGTAAAATTCTCTGCCAGACCTACCCATCGTTTGGAAACCATGAATTCTCCGATGCTATGCGGGCTGATGCATTTATCAAAGAATTACATGATTTTGAAGCAATGGCCGGTGATCAGTTGCCTGAATTGATGATAGTTGCCCTGCCAAATGATCATACTGCAGGTGTCAGGCCCGGATCCCCTACCCCGCGTGCGATGGTTGCAGATAATGACCTGGCCCTGGGTCGTATTGTTGAAGCATTTTCTAATAGCCGGTTCTGGGAAAACACAGTCATATTTGTTGTTGAAGACGATTCACAAGGCGGATGGGATCATGTATCGGCATATCGCACTGTCAGCCTGGTAATCAGCCCTTATTCAAGATTAAAATCAGTAAACCACACTTATTATACTCAGCCATCACTGGTAAGGACCATCGAACAAATTCTCGGTCTGACACCTATGAATATCCAGGACGCAATTGCAAATCCAATGGCAGATTGTTTTGGAAATGTTATGGACAAAACACCTTACAAAGCAGTCCCGAATAATATTCCGATTGATGAAATGAATCCTCAGCTGATATCATTAAGCGGGAAAGCACTTCACTTCGCAAAAAAAAGTATGCTGCCGGAATTTGATGGTGTTGATGCCGGCAGTGACGACCTGCTGAACAGGATTCTCTGGTTTGCTGCAAAAGGTAATGCTCCCTATCCTTCAAAATATGCCGGAGCTGAAAAAGATGAAAGGGATGAAGCAGAAAAAATTGATTAATGACTTATTAATCAAAATGTTATTGCAATGATTAATCCTCTTCTGCAGGAATGGGAAACACCATTCTCAACACCTCCATTTAACCTGATTGAAATAGGCCACTTCAAACCGGCTGTTGAGGAAACAATAAAATCAGCTTCGGAAGAAATAAGGATAATTGCCGAAAACCCTGAAGCACCTGATTTCAGCAACACAATTGCTGCTCTAGATAAGGCTGGAAACAAGCTGGATGATGTGACTTCGATTCTTTTCAACCTTAATAGTGCCGAGACCAATAAAGATCTCCAGGCTGTTACCCGGGAGGTTTCTCCATTGCTTACCCGTTTCTCAAATGATATCACTCTCAATGAGAAGCTTTTTAAAAGAGTAAAAACAGTTTATGATATAAGAGATACTGCGGGCTTGAATACAGAAGAGAAAATGCTTCTTGAAAAGAATTACAGACATTTTATTCTCGGAGGAGCAGGTCTCAGCGACGAAAAAAAATCAAAGTTCAGGGAAATATCCGAAGAGCTTTCTCAGCTATCGATCAAATTTGAAGAGAATGTTCTTGATGATACAAATCTGTTTGAGCTTCATATTACTGATAAAAACGATCTTGCAGGTCTGCCTGATGGTGCGACTGAAATGGCTGCAATGGAGGCGAAAAGCAGGCATAAAGATGGATGGATATTTACACTTCATGCACCAAGCTACATCCCTTTCATGAAGTACTCTGACAAGAGGAATCTCAGGGAAAAGATGTTCAGGGCATTTACTTCAAGATCGTTCCATGAAGACAACCATGATAACAGGGCCCTGGTAATGAAAATAGCGAACCTGCGGCTGGAATTGTCTAATATTCTGGGCTTTAAGACTTTTGCAGAGCTTGAACTGGAGGACAGGATGGCCGATACTACAGCAAAAGTAGAATCATTTCTGGATGAATTACATAATGCATCAAATCCTGCTGCTCAAAGAGATTATGGAAACCTAAGAAAATTCGCTCTTGAAAATGGCCATCAGGGTGCACTGGAGAGATGGGATTGGGCCTATTATTCTGAAAAACTCAGGATGGAAAAATACAGTATCGATGATGAAGTGCTTAAGCCATTCTTCGTACTTGAAAATCTGGAAAAATCAATTTTCGGTCTTGCTGCAAAACTCTATGGTATTAAATTCATTCCAGGTAAAAAGATCACGGTTTATAATCCGGAAGTAAAAACATGGGAAGTTCAGGATGAAGATGGAAATTTCCTTGCAATACTTTATATCGATTATTTCCCCAGGCAGGGCAAGAATAGCGGAGCCTGGATGACAAGTTTCAGGGAACAAAGATCAGATAACGGAAAGGATATCAGGCCATTAATTTCAATTGTCGCTAATTTCACAAGACCTACTGAAACCAGGCCTTCACTTCTCTCTTTTGATGAGGTTACAACATTTCTTCATGAATTTGGTCATTCGCTTCACGGAATGCTGTCGAGATGCACATACGAAAGCCTTTCAGGTACAAGTGTTGCCCGCGATTTCGTTGAATTGCCATCGCAGTTTATGGAAAATTACGCATTCGAAAAAGAATGGCTTTCCACATGGGCTGTCCATTACAAAACAGGTGAAATAATAAGTGATGAGCTGATCGAAAAGATAAAGGCTTCATCAACTTTTAATGAAGGTTACGCCTGCAACCGTCAGCTGGGTTTCGGATTTCTCGATATGGCATGGCACATAATAACCTCACCGGTTACAGATAATCTTGTTGAATTTGAGTCAGCTGCCCTGTCAAAAACTGAACTCTTTCCTCATGTCGAAGGCTCAAATACCAGCGTCTCATTCACCCATGTTTTCGGTGGAGGATATGCAGCTGGATATTATGGCTATAAGTGGGCAGAAGTGCTTGATGCTGATGCGTTTATGTATTTCAAAGAAACTGGAATATTCAATAAGGATACTGCAGCCTCTTTCAGAATAAACATACTTGAAAAAGGCGGAGCCGACAAACCGATGAATTTGTATGTCAGATTCCGCGGAAAGGAGCCGACAATTGATGCATTCCTGGAACGCAGCGGATTGAAATAAATACGGCTTATCGATGGCGCCGATTTGTAATCGGTGCCATTTAATATAAAGCACGGATTACAACGAACAAATGGCACGGATTACAACCGAGCAAATGGCACGGATTACAAATCAGGGGTGTTCGGAAGAAATAAAATTAAAAAAATAGTTGGATATTGACAATTTTGAGTTAACCCTGTTAATAACCATGCAATATAATTTAGGTGTTTCTGAAAACCTAAGTATTATCAACAGTTTTAAACTTCATTGT